>JALOPA010000554.1 GCA_025454125.1 Thermodesulfobacteriota bacterium | reverse complement strand
CGATGCGACCGTGCCTACGGGCCGGCGCTTTAAGGCATGGTGTACCTGAAGGCAGGAGCCGGCCAACCGGCCCAATTGCTGGATGCTGCCGAGGTCTTCGTTGCTGACCTGAAGAAGTTTCTTTGCTGTATCCACAGCGTTTTCCGCCATTTCACGAATACCCTCCGCAAAGAAGGCCAACCATTTCTCCCAATCCCCATCCGTGCGCACCTGGTTCAGGAGGTCGTAATACTCGCCCCGTCGTGCTTTGAAATAGAGGCTGAGATAGAGAAATGGATTTCGAAGCACGCCTTCCGCGTGAAACAGCAGGGGGATAAGGATACGGCCTACCCGACCATTGCCGTCCAGAAATGGGTGAATGGTTTCAAACTGAACGTGTGCCAGGGCTGCCTTGAGGAGCGCGGGCGTTCGGCCGGGCATATCGTGCAGGAAGCGCTCCAATGCGGACATGGCATCGAGCACCTGATTGGGTGGAGGTGGCACATAGAACGCATTGCCGGGCCGGGTCCCTCCAATCCAGTTCTGGGAACGGCGGAACTTTCCTGGCTGTTTGTCCTGTCCGCGACCGCGTGCTAGCAGTGCCCCATGGATTTGGCGGATCAGGCGATTGGAGATGGGAAAGCCCTCTCCGAGCCGCTTCAGGCCCAGGTCGAGCGCTGCCACGTAGTTCGAGACCTCCACTACGTCGTCCAAGGGCACGCCCGGGGCCTCCTCCAATTCGAAGAGAAGCAGGTCCGAGAGGGATGACTGGGTCCCCTCGATCTGGGAGGAAAGCACCGCCTCTTTGCGCACGTACATGTAGAGGAAAAGATGGGTATCAGGCAGGACGATGCTGATGCTGTCCAGCCGGCCCAGTGCCAGGAGGGCATTGTCGAGCAGGTCCCTTAGACGGCTGTCGATTTGAAGAGGAGGATCTGGGGGCAGAGGATGCGGGACAAAGGCCCGAACCGGCTCATTGCCTACAGTGGAAATCAGCACATACTCCCCGGTTGATCCCCGCTTGTCACCGCTGCTG
Organism: Thermodesulfobacteriota bacterium; assembly: GCA_025454125.1. The sequence goes on along the minus strand of JALOPA010000554.1, from coordinate 3,218 downwards.
AAATGAGAGCCGTGCGGCATTCTTTGAGGCGGGCAATGGCCTCTCGGATCTTGGCAATCAACCCTTCTCGCATTCCTTTTGTTCACCAAACGCTATGCAGGTGACAGAGTTTGCTAACCCCGCTCAAAAGACAAAGCCCCATGTTCCGCAAATGGGGGAATGGGGCTTTGCTTATGTCCGTGTGGGGTTTTCGTTTGTCACGCCTCCTCGATATCGAGAGGGTTGCGGGCCGAAAACAGTCGTCGCATGATACGCAAAGGAAGAGCTAAGGTCAAGCGCTTCAACGGACTTCTCGCCCCGCAACGCTACCTTTCCAGGGATCTCTGGAGTTCGGCTACGGCATCGAAGCTCTTTTCAAGCGATCGATACAGACCTTCAAATACGGAGTAGATCCGATTGTAGATCTCCGCATTTTCAGGGTTCGGCCTACAGGAGTCCCCCACCTTCACGAACTCCCCTGCCTTCTCCAGAGCCTTTTCTCCTCTTGCCGACAGCAACGCCCACAATGCAGCTCCCAGCGCGGAAGTCTCGCCCCACACAGGGATCATCAGGTCCCGATCCAATGCATCGGCCATCACTTGAAGCCACAAAGGGGATTTCGTGAACCCTCCCGAGGCACGGATCTCTTTCAGTTCCACGCCCACATCGGTGAGCACCGCCTTCAAGGTCCTGAAGCGAAGGGCGATCCCTTCGAGCAGGCCGCGGGCCAGATGGTTCACGCCGTGCTCCAGGGTCATTCCAAAGAACAGGGCACGGGCATTCAGGTTGTAATTGGGGCTCCGCTCACCGGCAAAAAAGGGCAGGCAGATCACACCGCCTGCCCCTGGTTTTGCCGCTCCTGCAAGGGCGATGACGTCCTCAAAAGACAAACCCGCGCCTGGCGCAAGATGGGAAGCCGCCTGGCTCAGACAATCCCTCAACCACGACAACGCCACACCCCCGTTGTTGATCGCCCCTCCCACAAGCCAGCGGCCCTGATCCACGGCATAGCACCAGGTGCGAGCCTTTTCATCGAGGATTGGGCGTGTGGAAAGGACTCGGAACGCACCGCTCGTGCCCACCATGCAGGTCGCCTGCCACGGATGAACGGCCCCGGCGCCGAGATTGGAATTGGCCGCGTCCGAAGAGCCCGCCACCACAGGCACATGTTCCGGAATGCCCAAGGCCCTCGCGAATTCCCGTTTCACTCCCTTGTGCGTTGTGAAGGGCGAGCACGGCGTTGAAAGCTGCTCTTCCCGGATGCCCGCGATTTCGAGACACAGGGGGTTCCAGCAAAGCGAGCGGGTGTCCAGAAATGCAGACCCTGCCGCAAGACAATAGTCGACCAGGTATTCGCCGGTCAGACTGGCAAAGACGTATTCCTTGGCAGAGACATACCGCCACGTCTTGTCGAAAACCTCTCTCCTCTTGTCCCTGATCCACATCACCTTGTACAATGGGTACATCCCGTGCACAGGGCAACCCGTCTCCTGATACAGCTGATGCGCCAGAGGCAGTCCCTTCAAGGCTTTGGTCTGCTCCACCGCTCGCCCGTCGGCCCAGGTGATCACCCCGGTCAGGGGATCCCCGTGGCTGTCCAGAGCCATGAGGCTGTGAAGAGCGCCGCCGATGCTCAAGCCGGCACACGCTTCAGGACGAACCCCGGATTCTGCCACGGCCCTTCGTGCGGAATCGATCGCTGCTTTGAGAAGTTCTTTCGGATCCTGTTCCTGCCACCGGTCATGGGCCTGCAAACCGGCGTATTCAGCTGAGGCGAACCCGAGCACCTTGGCCTCTTCATCCACCACGATGCTCTTGCAGCTTCCTGTGCCCAGATCGATTCCGATAAACCACTCTGAGTGTTGCATGAGAAAACATCCCCCACGGACCGAGGTTCGCGATTGAGCCCGAGAGTCGGAGCAGGTCATTCCAGGCGGCCTCAAGTCCTCTCCAGGCGATAGAGGGTTTCGCCTGCATGGTCCACAAAGAGAATCCCCTCCTCCTCGCGGCCCTGATAGTCCGAGAGCCGGATCCCGGAGGGGTTCATGTAACCCAGGTTGATGCGTTCGCAGGTTTCTTCAGGAATGGACGTCGCCAGGACCACGTTGACATCAGGCCTTTCGACGCCATTCTCGTAGATTCCTGTTCCCCGCACATGGGTTGAATGAGCGAGCACACCCCTCGGGATACCTTTGAAACGGTCCATTTGAGCCAGGAAATAGTCCCTCGTGTGATATCCGGTTTTCTCGATCTCTTTCCCCCAGGTACGCGAGACTTCCCGGATGTGCGGTCCATGGATGATGAGGGTCCCCTGGTCAGCAACGACTTGCTCCAGCTTGTACATGACTTTTCCCGCGGTCCAGATCTCATCATACATGGCGGGCGCCCTGCCCAGCACGATTTTGAAAGGCTTCTTCTTGGTCTTCACGTGAATCTGGGAAGACAAGTCGGCAGCGTTGGACCAGGCTTCCCGCACGTCCCCCACGTAAAGCCCGCAGAGGCCGCCATTCTCGGCGACCACCATGGCTGCACAGTGCACGGGTACAGGAACCTTTCCCATGGCCTTGTCGATAGCGCGGCGCACCGGGGTGTCCCTGATGCCGATGATTTTCTTGCAAGTGATCACCGCACCCAGCCAGTGGAAGAAATGGAGAAAATCCCCTCCTGAGATGCCCGGAAAAAGGTACTTGGCGCCGCCCGAGTACCCCACGACCTCATGGGGAAAAACCGGCCCCAGGATCAGAACCAGATCATAGTCGAAGATTCTCTTGTTGATGACAATGGGAACCTCCTCCCTGAGGCGGCCCTCGGAGAGTTCCCCGATCTCTTCCCGGGTGAAGGTGCCGATCTGGGCAAAGCTTTCAGGCCGAGCCCATTCGTGGTTGAAAAACTGCGTTTCGCGGAACTTTCCGGGACGTTCCTCTACCCCGTAGAGCTTCAGGATCTCTTTTTCCGGCAGGGGCGTGTGCGTTCCAAGAGCCACCATGAAGTCCAGCTTGGCTGCGCGCGCCCCGATCACGTCTCGCACCGAACGAATCATCATGGGCAGCGGACAGGTTCGTGTGGTGTCCGGCGTCAGGACAAGGACTCTCTTATGCTCAATAAGGCGGAGTGGCGTACCTTCCTCAAGGAGGGCTCGCACTTCCTCCTCCCTCAATGATCGTTCAGGGCCGCCGATTCCTTTGAGCATGCAATGGGCTCCTTCTTAAGAATAGTTTATTCGCGGCTCCCCCCTTTTT
>JALOPA010000553.1 GCA_025454125.1 Thermodesulfobacteriota bacterium | reverse complement strand
CGATGAGGCTGAGCTATCTGAAGGTGAAGATCGAGGGCGTGGACCTCAAGAGCGCTGTGCTGAACAGCGGCCGCCAACGCCTGGCGGACGGCGCTCTTGAGATCCGGAAGGAAAATCTCCCTGCCTCGGTGCCGTCCCTCCGCGGCCGGCCGGGGGAGCCACAGCAAGGAAAGGAGTTTCTGGAGCCGGAGTTCAACATCGAGAGCCGGGACAAGGAGATCCTGGAGGCGGCGCGGCGGATCGCAGGGAGCGATCAGGAGCCCGTGGCCGTGGCAAGAAAAATGCTTCAGTGGGTGTATCGCAACGTGGAGAAGAAGCCGGTCCTCTCGCTGCCCAGCGCTCTGGAAGTGCTGCGCGCCAAGGCCGGGGATTGCAATGAACATGCGACCCTGCTCACCGCGCTGCTCAGGGCCGCGGAGATCCCTGCGCGGCTCAGCATCGGCCTGGTGCACACGAGAGACAAGTTCTACTATCATGCGTGGACGGAAGCGTTTTTGGGCGAGTGGATCTCCATGGATGCCACCCTCAACCAGATGCCCGCGGATGCCAGCCACATCAAACTCGTCGAAGGCAATCTCGACAAGCAAGGCGAACTGGCCGGGTGGATCGGCGAAATCAAACTGCAGATCTTGGACACCCGATATGATTAAACTGATTCATTTGACGAAGACCTACAAAGACCTTCGCGCGGTGGACGACCTCAACCTGGAGGTGAAGGAGGGGGCTCTCTTCGGTTTCCTCGGGCCGAACGGCGCAGGGAAAACCACGACCATCAAAATGATGGCGGGCGTCCTGAAGCCGACCTCCGGCCGCGTGATCATCGACGGGATGGATCTTGCCGAGGAACCGGAGAAGGTCAAGAAGTGCATCGGATTCATCCCGGACCGACCCTACCTCTATGAGAAGCTGACGGGCATGGAGTTCCTCAAGTTCATCGCCGGACTCTACGGCATGGACCACGCCGGGTCCCTTCAGACGAGAATCCACGGCCTTCTGGAACTCTTTGATCTCACGCACTGGAGCGATGAACTGATCGAAAGTTACTCCCACGGCATGAAGCAGCGGCTGGTCATGTGCTCGGCCCTTCTGCCGCAGCCCAGGGTGCTCATCGTGGACGAACCCATGGTCGGCCTTGACCCGCGGGGCGCACGGCTCGTCAAGGATCTCTTCGTGGAACAGGCGCTCAAGAAAACCACGGTCTTCATGTCCACCCATTCGCTGGAGGTGGCCGCCGAAGTGTGTCAGGACATCGCGATTATCCAGGCTGGAAGGATCATCGCCCGGGGAAGCGCGGAGGAACTGCGGCAGACCGCCGGTGTGGACGGCAGCCTGGAGAGTGTGTTCCTGAAGCTCACGGAAGGGAAGAGGATCGCCCATGCGACACCTTTGTCTGCTTCTTAGCCCGCGAATCTGGGGTTTCAGAAATGCGCTGTCGAACGCCACGGGGAAGGGGAAGAAGAGAACGGTGTTCATGGTTCTGGTGGGGCTGGCTTTCTGGGCTCTCCTCTTCGGCCTGTCCTTCCGTGTCCTGAAGTATTTCCAGTCCGTGGAGGTGATCGGAGACCTGCTGGCCCACCACCTCCTCGGCATGATCCTGATGGTGTTCTTCTCTCTCCTCATCTTCAGCCACATCATCACGGCCCTCTCCAATCTCTACCTCTCGTCGGATCTGGAGCTGTGCCACGCGTGCCCGGCGCCTCTTGAAGCCGTGTTCCTCAGCCGCGCGATCACCACGTTGGCGGACAGTTCCTGGATGGTTCTCGTTTTCGGGCTTCCGGTGATGATGGCCTACGGATTCGTGTTCAGGCCGGGTTTCGGTTTTTATTTCTCCCTGCTCCACATGGGTCTCGGCGTGACCCTGATCGCCGGGTGCATCGGCATCCTCATCACCATGATCCTGGTTCGCCTTTTCCCGGCTCAGAGGACGAGAGACGTGACCATGCTTCTGGGCGTGTTCGGGCTCGGCGCGCTGTACATGATGTTCAGGCTCTTGAGGCCGGAGAGGCTGGTGGACCCGGACGCCTTCTTCAGCATCGCTCAGTACATGGCGGCGCTTCAAGGGCCCGATTCCCCGTACCTGCCCACCCACTGGATGACGGAGACCCTCTGGGCTTACCTGAGCCGGTCTTCCGGAAAGGAGGTCCTCTTTCAGTCCGCGCTCCTCTGGAGCACGGCCGCGGCCCTGACGGTGATCAATGTGTGGGTTGCCGAGGGGATCTACTTTTCCGGTTTTTCGAGAGCCCAGGAGGCCAAAAGGAGGAGGGCAGGGAAAAGGCTCCTGGATCTCCTTGTGGCTCTGGCCAAACGGCCCTTCCGACGCGAGCTCGGCGCCATTATCGACAAGGACCTTCGTGCATTCTTCCGCGACAACACCCAGTGGTCCCAGCTGCTGCTTCTGGGCGCTCTGGTGGTGGTGTACGTGTACAATTTTTCGGTGCTTCCTCTGGACAAAAGTCCCATTCGCATCGAGTTCCTTCAGAACCAGATCGCCTTCCTCAACGTGGGGTTGGCCGGGTTCGTGCTGTCGGCGGTTTCGGTGCGCTTCATCTTTCCCGCCGTGAGTTCTGAAGGCGCCGCTTTCTGGATTGTTCAGTCTTCGCCCGTGCCTCTCAAACGATTTCTCTGGACCAAGTTTGCCCTTTACCTGCTTCCCATGCTGGTTCTGGGGGAAGTGCTCATCCTGCTGACCAACTCGCTTCTCGAAGTGACTCCCTTCATGATGGCTCTTTCCGCAGCCACCATGTTCCTGACGGTCTTCGGGATCGTGGCGCTCGGAGTGGGCGTGGGCGCCATGTATCCGAATTTCAAGCATCAGAACATTGCGCAGGTGTCCACGGGTTTTGGAGGGCTCCTGTTCATGATCCTGAGCGCCGCTTATGTGGCGTTGATCGTTGTGCTGGAGGCGGGGCCTGTGTACGTGCTGGTCATGGCCGACCTCAGAGGGGCGCCTGTGACCGGTTGGCAATGGGTCATGATTGTGCTGTCTTTTGCGGCCGTCCTCTTTATCATGGCCGCGGCTGTTTACAAACCCATGAAAATGGGTTTAAAAGCATTAAGCGATTATGAATAGAGAGCAAAGCCCTCGCCTTCGGGCGGAGAGGTGAGTTTCACGATACAGGGACAAAGATACAAAGGCACATAGGAGGAACGGGCCAAAAGCACAAGGAAAGAAGGGGCAATCTGCTTTGTGCCTTTGTCCCTCTGTCCCTTTGTGCCGGTCTTCACAAAAAATTGG
>JALOPA010000552.1 GCA_025454125.1 Thermodesulfobacteriota bacterium | reverse complement strand
ATAAGCCGGCTGTTGTATATGGGCGCGTGAATCTGGCTGAGAGCCCCTGTCTTCGAAACCATCGGAAGCGTCCTCTCGATCGAAAGCCTGCTCAGGCCTGCTCCTTCATTCCAAAAAGGGTCTATATTATAGTTCTCGCTGGAGTATTTTGTCAATGACCATCAAGGACGGCAACGCACGACAATCCCGGAAAAGCGGCCGGGAGACTTGAGCGAGAGAGCTCTATGAGCAGTCAAGGCAGTGGCGAAGGAAGGGATGAGCGAGGGAAACCTCCTTATTTATAGCTGATCCTGAATTTTTTTTGCATGTACTCGAGGTACTCGTTCCCGTGCTGCACGTTCAACACCCACATCTGATATTGCTTTTCATAGGGAATCTCGTTTTCTTCAACATAGTTGAGGGGGTAAAAGAGCACAGGAACCCTCTCCATCTGAAACTCGCCGGCAAGCTGTGAAATCGCTATGGACAGGACATTCCAAGGTAATGCTTTAGAGTTTGAAACCAACACCTTGACTCCATTTAAAAGCTCCGAGAGATTGAACCCCAGATCTGAATGATTCATCACCAGGAGCGCATGGAGTTTTCCCTCGTGCTTGAGCGAGCAGGTCTTCATTTCTCTCGTCAAGCCCATTTCCCGGTAGATTTCCTCGAGCGAACCCTGTTTGGTCACGCCGTGTCTCATTCCCATGGCATCCAGCAACAGCCCCCCTGAGTGATTCATGTAGAAATGCTCGAATTCCCAGAGATCCCGCTCCGAGCTCTCCTCCAGGGTCCATCCATCAGGGAGCTTGTTCCCCACGGACAGTCGCGTGTAGGGTAGATAGGCGAAGAGATCCAGGGAACAGCCGCGGGGGTCTTTGTGCTCCCTCGCGAATCCTCCGAAAACCCGATCGGGGAATTTGTTCTCAGGCCGGAAGTAGCAGATCGTGTAGTCCATGCAGGAGGAAGGAAGTCGGTGCATATCGTTGAGGTAATGCATGATCTGTTTCAAAACCATGAAGCCGGTCCTCTTGCTCTCCATGGCCTTGGCAGCGTGGTGGTGGATCATCCAGGCCCGGTCATAGGCGCGAACCATGGAAATGTGCCCGAAGATGCGGCCGTTTCTCTGGTAGGTGAAGTGCCGGGCAATTTCAGGGTTGCCCTGGTAAAGCTTTTTGTCCGTTTCCTTGAACTGGGCCCGCTGAGGCTGAATCAGCCGGTACTTCTTCGGATACAGAAAGCCCGTTTCAAAGAAGAACTCCCAAAGCGCATCCATGTCCACCTCTGTGGAGACATAGGCATGGGGATCCATAGCGCTGGTCAAAATGTGGGTCAAACTGCTGTAGGCCTGGATGTCCATGTCCAGGATCGCGAGACCGCACCGCACCTCCTTGCCCTCACAGGACTTGCTGTAGATCACCTGGGCCGAGCATTTGACTTTCAGAAAGCCTGCAAATCCGAGTGTGGCTTCCGGAATGATCATGCCGGGCAAGAGCACTCTTTCGTCCGCCTCTTCCCTGACGGAAAACCCGGACGTGGAGATGTCCTCCACTTCAAACTGAACTCTCTTGCCCAGAAAAGGATGAAAGAAGGAAAGGCTTGGAGCCGGCGCCAGTTTCTGCCGCACATTGCGAATGTGTTTCTTCTTGAACCGCTTGATTTCGCCGTTCAGGGGTGCAAAGACGATTTCCCTTACTGTGGATTGGCCGCGCTGCCGGATCATCCGGCAGGAGCCTGAGAACAAGATCTTGCCGTCTCTCCTCAAATGAATGACCGCGTCATCCTCCGTATTGAACCAGCGAAAAGAGCAGGAGGGGTCTGGACGCACTCGGACTCGAAATCCCATCGGGCTGAAATCCAGGAGTGCCCCTTCCGCGTGGAATCCGTTCTGAATCAACTCAGCCTTGACCTCCCGGCAAGGATATCTCCTGGCTTGCCTTTGGCCCAGCGCATAACCTTCCTCCGGCAATTCAAGGACAAAGTGCTCCTTGTCTGCCTCCTTCAGAATGGCGGGGACCATGATCATGGAGCGGCCGTCGTCGACGATCAAGTACTTGAACTCCAGGCCACAAGGATCCAGCCCTCCGATGTCCTTGTCTTCCCACGTGCATGTGACGGTTTTCCCGATGGAAGGCTGAGGGTGAGCACTCAGAAGAAGAGACTCCTTGTATTCCGGGTGGTGAAGAAGGACTCGGACGACTCCCTCGGTGAAGTGGATGTGGTTGATGGTATTGGTGAGGGCATCCTGACCCAGCTTCTGCGCGCTCTCCATGGCCTGCACAAGTTCTTCGTGCTTGAAAACCCAAGGGGGCAACCAGAGGTCCTGCCCGGTTATGGGTGTGATCGAATCGGATTTAGCAGGAAAGAAATCCAGCCGTCGGTATGCCTCCATCCATCCCTCCACCTTACACTGTGCTCTGCCCGTTGCTCTCTACTGGAGATCCCTAGCCTAACCTATTGTCGTTCATTCAATTTTTGTGCCAGCATACAAAGACCTAACCGACCCTTCAGCACAACGCAGACCGATGAGCCGAAGACCCTTTACTGACGCGGCTCTTCGACTGCCTGGCCCTGCGGTCCAGGTTCCAATCTCTTGCTTCTATGCCTTTGATTTCAGTTCAGAAGTTTTTGGAGATGCACAGAAATGTGTGCATGGTTGCACACTGGGGCGGGCACTCTGAAATCGAGTGTCCTTGCATTAATCAGGATTCTGCTCGTTTAAATAGCCGGACAAAGCCAACAGTTTGACGGCCACATAAAAAGTCCTCCAAGCCGTCACTCCCGCGAAGGCGGGAGTCCAGAAGCGATCGAAAAGACTGGATTCCCGCCTTCGCGGGAATGACAAAAAAAAAGAGCGGTTTTTGAATTCTTGCGAGTTTATCAAGGTTAGTCCTTCGAAAAAAAAGAAAAAGACCCTCCGTCTCAAGGAGCTAAAACATCGCGAAGGTACTCTATTCGCTAACCATCCTTTGCGCATCTGATTGCCGGATGCGAGAAGTGATCTTTCCCCCACTGAACAGCCCCACTCCGATCACATGCTCTCGGAGTCGGAGAATGACAAACCCCTCTTCCATCGGGATCTCCACATTCAGAGGCTCTCCTTTCAGCAGTCCTTCAAATTCCTGATCGGAGAGAAGGTGAACTCCCTTTGTCGCGTGAGGACCGAAGAGTTGGATCATCCAGGTCGACGGTTTGAGGTACTTCCCGACCCGGTCGAACGCCTTGAGTCCAACTTGCCGCACCTTGAGTCTGAAAG
>JALOPA010000551.1 GCA_025454125.1 Thermodesulfobacteriota bacterium | reverse complement strand
GGGAGCTTACTGTCTGGAAGCCAAGAACGGCGGCATGGGGATCCTCCTGTCAGGAGTGCCTGGTGTCAGACCGGCAAGGGTGGCGGTCATCGGTGCCGGAGTCGCAGGACTGGCAGCTGCCACGGTGGCTTCGGGCATCGGCGCCAGGGTCTCGATTCTGGACATCAACCCGGTGAGGCTTTCCTATATTCGTGACGTCATGCAGGGCCGCGTCGTGACCGTCAACTCCAACCCGGCCAACGTCGAAGAGGAGTGCCTTGCAAGCGATCTGGTGATCTGCACAGTGCTCATCCCCGGCGCCAAGGCGCCCAAACTCATTTCCCGAGATCTCATTCGTCGCATGAAAAAGGGCTCCGCTATCGTGGACATCTCCATTGACCAGGGAGGGTGCACTGAAACCTCGCGGCCCACAACCCACGAGAACCCCATTTACATCGAAGAAGGGGTTGTCCACTATTGCGTGGCCAACATGCCCGGCGCAGTGCCTAGAACCTCGACCATCGCGCTGACCAATGCGACCTTTGCCTACGTTCTGGCGCTGGCTGAAAAGGGGTGGAAAAAAGCGATTGCAGACGACCCCGCTCTCAAGAAAGGGCTCAATGTCTGCGAGGGGAAAGTGACATGCAAGCCTGTGGCCGAGGCCTTCGGATTGAAATGCTCGGAGATAAAGGTGTAATTGCTCCGGGATGGGGCTCGCCTAGCGGAGGAAGGCCTTGCCCCTTCCAACGAAGATCCATTGCGCTAAATGCGCTTGGCCTCGCTCCTCTTGTTGGTCCCGTGCAGATTAAGAGAACAGGCCACCTCCCTCATATTTGGCATTGATAACTTCGAGGAGGCTCTTGGGCTTGAGTCCGTCGAACAAAATTTGATCTATACGGACGTATTTCCATGGTTGGCCGATTTCCTCCGTAATTCGAGAACACCAGTCGTCGATTGCTTCATCCTTGGCCTTGGTGCCTTCGACCAATAGACGCTTTCTCTTCGGGTTTGAAGAATGGATATATTTCTGCTTTTCGAAAGGATTCACTCGCGCCAAGAGCATCAAGCACCGCTTGGTATCTTGCGAAACGCTCTGAGTCTGACCTTGAATTTTTCAATTATCCCTTCCCTCTTCTACTCCGTCTTCATCGAGAGCTCTACAGAGGCCAGGTTTTTTTGATCCGGCCAAACGACAAAACCCCACATCCCTTGGCCAGGGAGATGGGGCTTTGAGTTTGTTCTATATTGGGCCTTCGTGTCTGATCCTCCCACATGCAAGAGGGGGATACGGGCCGAAAAGAGTATGCCCATGATAACCAAACAGGGAGGTAAGGTCAAGGCCAGCGCTTCCTAGAATTCCAACGTTCTCTGGAGCTCGGCCACGGCATCAAAATTCTTTTCAAGCGATCTGTAGAGTTCTTTGAAGAGCGGATAGATGCGGTTGTAAATCTCCGCGCTTTCAGCATTAGGACGGCAGGAGTATTCCAGGGTCACGAAATCCTCAGCCCTTTCCAATCTCGTTTCTCCTCGCGCAGAAAGCAACGCCCACAGAGCGGCTCCAAGCGCTGAAGTCTCACCCCACACAGGGATCATCAGCTCCTGGTCCAATGCATCGGCCATCACCTGCAGCCACAAGGGTGATTTCGTGAACCCTCCCGAGGCACGGATCTCTCTCAGTTCAACGCCCATATCGGTGAGCACCTCCTTCAAGGTCCTGAAGCGAAAGGCGATCCCTTCGAGCAGGGCGCGGGCCAGATGGTTCACGCCATGCTCCAGGGTCATTCCGAAGAAGAGAGCACGGGCGTTCAGATTGTAGTTGGGGCTTCGCTCCCCGGCAAGAAAAGGCAGGCAGATCACACCGCCGGCCCCTGGTTTTGCAAGCCCTGCGAAGGAAATGACCTCTTCGAAAGACAAAGCGCGGTCCGGAGCAAGTTGTGAAACCGCCTGGTTGAGGCAGTCCCTCAGCCAGGACAAGGCGACGCCGCCGTTGTTGATCGCGCCTCCCACAAGCCAGTGTCCCTGATCCACAGCGTAACACCAGCTGCGGGCCTTTTCATCGAGGATGGGGCGCGGGGAAATGACACGGAACGCACCGCTCGTGCCCACCATGCAGGTCGCCTGCCAAGGGTGAACAGCGCCGGCACCCAGATTGGAATTGGCAGCATCAGAAGAGCCGGCCACCACCGGCACATCTTCCCGAATCCCCATTGCGGCCGCAAATTCAGGCTTCAAGCCTCTGTGGACCGTGAGCGGGGAACATGGCGGTGAAAGCTGGTCCTCCCGGATGCCTGCCAGCTCCAGACACATCGGATTCCAGCGCAAAGTTCTCGCGTGAAGGAACGCCGAGCCTGCGGCAAGGCAATAGTCAACCCGATACTCACCGGTCAACCTGGCAAGAACGTATTCCTTGGCCGAGACATATCGCCAGGCTTTTTTGAAAACGTCCGGCCCTTTTTCCCGAAGCCAAAGGACTTTGTACAGGGGATACATACCATGCACAGGGCAACCCGTCTCCTGATACAACTGCTTGGCGATCGGTTGTCCTTTCAAGTTTCTGGATTGTTCAACCGCTCGCCCGTCCGCCCAGGTGATCACCCCGGTCAATGGGTCGCCATGCCCGTCCAGGACCAGCACACTGTGAAGAGCGCCGCCGATGCTCAAGCCCGCACACGTTTCAGACCGAACCCCGGAGGCGGCCGCCGCTCCTCGCGCCGATTCAACTGCCGCTTTCAAGAGCTCTTTCGGATCCTGTTCCTGCCACCGGTCCTGGACTTGAAGACCGGAGTATTCGGCTGAAGCGAAACCGAGCACTCTGGCCTTTTCATCCACCACAACGCTCTTGCAGCTGCCTGTACCGAGATCGATTCCAAGAAACCATTCTGAGTTTTGCATGAAAAAACATCCCCTAGTGGGCAGGGTTTATGATTGAACCCAGGAGTCGAAGCAGGTCGTTCCAGGCGCCCTCAAGTTCGCTCCAGGCGATAGAGGATTTCGCCTGCATGGTCCACAAAGAGAATCCCATCCTCTTCTCTATCCATGTATTCTGGAAGCCGGATGCCGGACGGATCCATGTACCCCAAGTTGATCCGCTCGCAAGTTTCTCTCGGAATGGAGGTCGCGAGGACCACGTTGACATGAGGTCTTTCAACGCCATTCTCATAGGTGCCTGTCCCCCGGACATGCGTGGAATGAGCGAGCACCCCCCTCGGGATATCTCTGAACCGGTTCATCTGAGCCAGGAAATAATCCCTCGTGTGGTAT
>JALOPA010000550.1 GCA_025454125.1 Thermodesulfobacteriota bacterium | reverse complement strand
GGGTCGGACCAAGTGAAGTGCTTGTATTCAGGACGAAAGAACTTTAGAATGAGGCCGTTTTTGGTCTTAGAATGATGTTTTTGACCCCCAAAACCCTATTCTAAGGGTGGCGCTGTATGCCAAGGGCGAACAGGCATTATATACCTGGGTATGTGTGGCACATTACCCATCGGTGCCACAAGAAGGAATTCCTGCTAAAATTTGCCAGAGACCGACGCCGATACCTGCAGTGGCTTTTCGAAGCGAAGAAGCGCTTCGGCCTGAGCGTGCTCAACTACATGGTGACCTCCAACCACGTCCACCTCCTTGTCAGAGACAATGGTGAAAGAGACGTAATCCCGAATTCTATCCAACTGATCGCTGGGAGGACCGGGCAGGAATTCAATCAGAGGAAGAATCGGAAGGGGGCTTACTGGGAAGATCGTTATCATGCTACCGCGGTGGAAACAGACAGCCACCTGATTCAATGCCTCCTCTATGTCGATCTCAATATGGTTCGTGCGGGGGTTGTAAGCCACCCTTCCGAGTGGCCTTTCAGTGGTTACAATGAGATTCAGAGACCCAGGGAGCGATATGCATTGGTGGACTACGAGGGTTTAAGGAGCCTACTGAAGTTCGAGGAGATGCCGGATCTTGCTGATGCTTATCGAGGATGGATTGAAGGAGCGATTGGCGCGGATGGTCAGCTGCGGGAGGGCAAGTGGTCAGAGAGTGTTGCGGTGGGGAGTGAGTCTTTTGTAACGACGACAAAGGAGAAGCTGGGAATAAAGGCTAAAGCGCGTGAGGTGGTTGGTGAAGTGGGGAGTTACGTACTCCGGGAATCCCCAGCTCCTTACAAGAGTGTTTTGGGGCATGAAAATGATGCTCTAAGGCCTGAAAACGCCTACTTCTGGGATCTTAATCTCTGAATATCAGTTGATTAGCTTGGTCCGACCTAATGCCGATAATGCAGTTAACTTAAGCCTCCTTACCCTGACGCGGAAGCCCTGCGCGTCATTCCGGCGAAAGCCGGAATCCAGTGTTTTCAACTCCTCTGGACCCCGGCTTTCGCAGGGGTGACAGTCTGGCAAAAGCAGAGTTTCCTTAAGTTAACGGCATTAGGTTCCGACCCGCGACCACGAAAACCAAGAACCTGCCTGGACCCCCATGGCCTAAGATATCCATTTCAAAGAGTTCAACGGTTCCGAATTTTGAATTTGATAAATGACCTGCTAAAAGGGTAAATAGCGGCCAACAAAGGGACAAGATATGGTTGAGCGCTCTGTATATAAAATCGTCGGTGGAGAGGAAGACCTCGAAGGCATTGCGAAGCGCGTGGCCCGAATCACGGTGTCCGCCATCAAGCAGATGCCTGTTCTCGCGAGCAGGGTGGAAGGGTGCATCTCCCTGGGCCAGGGCATCCCTTCTTTTGCGACACCCTCCTTTATTCGCGAAGCGGTGATCGAGGCACTGCGACAGAACGACGCCATCGGGAAATACTCGCTTCAGCCGGGGCTGCCTGCCCTGAAAGAGGCCGTTGCCCGGCGCTTTCAGCAGACCAAAGGAATGGCCATCAACCCCGAGAAGGAGGTTTTCATCAGCTGCGGGGCCATGGAATCCATTGCCGCCGGGATTTCAACGATCGTTGAGCGAGGGGATGAAGTGCTGATCCCTTCTCCCAACTACTCTTCCCACATCGAGCAGGTTCTCTTCGCCGAAGGGATTCCTGTGTTCGTGCCCCTCCTTGAGGAGAGGGGGTGGAAGCTGGACATTGAAGGGTTCAGGAAGGCGATCACCAAGAAGACAAAGGCCATCGTGGTGTGCAATCCCATGAATCCCACGGGCGCAGTCTTCTCGGAAGGGGAGCTGAGGGCCCTGGCGGAGATCGCTTTGGAGAGGAACCTTTTTGTCGTGGCGGACGAGGCTTATGATTTTCTAGTCTATGACCATCAACCCCATTTCAGCCTCGCTTCCATTCCGGAGCTGAAGAGCAACCTCATCGCCTGTTATAGCTTCTCCAAGATGTACTGCATGACCGGGTGGCGCGTGGGGTACATGGTCGCCAGCGGCCGCCTTGTGGATCAGGTCCTGAAGGTCCACGATGCCTTTGCCATATGCGCGCCGACGATCTCCCAGTACGCGGCTCTGGCCGCCTTGCAAGCGACCAATGGAAAGGACGGCGAAGGCGACCGGTTCATCCGTGAACTCGTTTCGGCGCTTGCCTCTCGGAAGGAGATCACCTGTTCGCGACTCAACAGGCTTTCTCACCTCTTCTCGTATGAAGAACCGAAAGGCGCCTACTATGTGTTCCCTAGAATCGGGTTGCCCGGCTTGAGTTCAGTGGACCTGAGCCTCAAGCTCCTATACGAAGCCAAGGTGATCACGGTGCCCGGAAGCGGCTTCGGCCCCACCGGGGAGGGCCACATCAGGATTTCCTTTGGGGCGGATGAAAAAGACCTTGAAAAAGCATTTGATCGAATCGAGGAATGGGGGATACAATATACGTGACATCCATCCGGAAATCGCAGATTTCCGGATGGAGCGTTCAGCAGTCGGCTCAACGCCAGCAGGTTGCTGAAGAACACCATCTGGACGTCACTCCCCCCGCATGAGGTTTACCCGCTGCTGGAGGGCGAAAAAGCTCCGGAGGGAGTCCAGAAGACCGTAAGGAAGACTGGATTCCCGCCTCCGCGGGAATGACAGGAAAGGGAAGTGTCCAACCTTCTGCGAGCTCAGGAGCTCAAAGGAGATTCATGGATAAAGGAGGGTTCTATGGACAAGAAAAGGATCATAGCGCTCGCAGCGGCAGTCGCCGTGCTCTCCCTCTGTGTCATCCCCTTTGTTTTTGCAGAGGACAAGGAAATCACCCGCCTGACCTTGCGAGGCATCAAAGAGGTCAATGTGGTCATCGAGTCCGTCGAACAGGAAATCCAGAATCTGGGACTCAGTCAGGCCCAGCTCCAGGCGGATGTGGAAACCAAAATGCGGGAAGCGAACATCACCGTGGTGCAGCAGATCGAGCGCGGCCGTCCCGCGGTTTACCTCTATGTGCAGGTGATCCGGCCTGAGAAAATCAACCGGCTGTTTTACAGCGTTTCCCTGTCATTGCTCCAGAATGTGATCCTGGAAAGAGATCAGGAGGTGAGGACCAACACCGATACCTGGGTGGCGCGGATGCTCGGCATGAGTTCAGGAGTAGAGGCGATCCGTTCCGATATCCGCTCCCTTCTGGACCAGTTTATCGAGGACTATCGCAAGGCCA
>JALOPA010000549.1 GCA_025454125.1 Thermodesulfobacteriota bacterium | reverse complement strand
GGACACGAGACGGCTTCTCAGAAATCATCCCATGCGCGACTGGGCCAGCCAGGGGCCGATCGAAGGACAGTGGGAGTTCGTCAAACGCCACAGAGTCAAATACGCTTCCTGTTTCTGCTGCCCTGTGGCGTGCCGATCCTTTGTCCGCATGCCCGGTTTTGACGGTGGAGAGGTGATGTGCCTGTCCCAGTACTATCTCAATCTCGGCACGGAAAACGATGAGGCGGCGTGGACGGGGAAAGTGCTCTCCGACCAAATGGGCCTTTGCCAGTACACGCTCTTCGATCTGATTCTGTGGCTGGTGGAGGAGTTCAAGGCCGGGCACATCACGGAAAAGGAAACAGGGATTGCCTGGAGCCGATTGGGGACGAAGAAGTTCATCGAGGATTTTCTTCACAAAGTCGCGTATCGGGAAGGGTTCGGCGGCGTGATTGCCGACGGCCCTGCGGCTGTGTTCAGGCATCTGGGGGAAAAGGCGAGGGACGGGTATGAAGCTCACTTCCCGGCCAGGAGCCAGGCCGAGCACTACTCGGTCCGCGCTTACCCGCTGGTTCTGATGCAGTGTGGGCCATGGGAAGCCGGGATCCCCTGTCCGGAGCCCATGACTGGACCGTCCTCGTGTACTGGAGCGGCATGAACTGGCCCCGAAAACAGAAAGGGGCACTGACTCCGGAACAACTCAAGGCCATCGGCAAGCAGGTCTATGGCTCCGAGGCCTCGGTGGATGCTTTCACCTACGAAGACAAGGCGCGGGTCGCCACCATGATCCAGAATATGTCGGCTCTCAAGAACAGCCTGGTTCTTTGCGACTGGTCCTGCTTCCCTATCCTTTCGAGCGTCAACACCCCGCCGGAGTTCAAAGGCGACCCGGACATGGAGCGGAAGCTTTACTGTTCCGCCACCGGGCAGAACCTCGAAAAGGAAGAGTGGCTGCGGATCGGAGAGCGCATCGTCAATCTGGAGCGGTGCCTCATGGTGCGCGAGGGCCGGCGCAAAGAGCACGACACGGTCGGCGAATTCCACTTCCGGGTCCCTGAGACGGCCGTGCCCCCCTGGGAAAAGCCTCAGCCTGTTCCGCCTGTTGCGAACAAAGAGAAATTCGAGGCCATGAGAGAGGAATTCTACCGCATCCGGGATTGGGATCCGGAAACAGGAGTGCCCACCCGTTCGAAACTCGAAGACCTGGACCTTGGCGATGCAGCGGAGAGTCTGGCGGATGACAAAAACATCGGCATGACGAGATAACGCCGGCATGAAGTGATGGAGTTTCGAAAATTCTCCTTGAACTTTTTCTCTTGACACCACCGGTTTTTGTTTGATATGAAGAACGCATGTTTTACCTGGGAAACAGCTTTGAAATAACTCATTCCGACCACATCCAGAACCGGTCAATCACGAAAACCTCACCTGAGTCTCCGATGAGGTTTTTTGAGCTGTACTTTTCTCGAAAAGCCGGTGAAACTGTTCGAGAGTAGCAACATAAAAGGAGGGTAAGTCATGGCCCGGGAAGTGATTAAATCAGACTGCATCATGTGCATCAACAGCTGCGGCATAGAAGCCACGGTCGAAGACGGCAAGTTGGTCAAAGTCGAAGGGATGAAGGAACACCCCATCAGCGAGGGGGTTCTCTGCCCGAGAGGGGAAGCGCTGGTGGAATGGGTCTACTCACCCGACAGACTTCAGTACCCCATGAAAAAGTCGGATACGGGCTGGAAAAGGATCTCCTGGGATGAAGCCTTGGACACCACTGCGGGAAAGATTACAGAGATCAAGGAGAAATACGGCGCCAGGGGACTTGCCGTGTACACCGGCTCCATGGGAACGGAAAATATCGAGCTGGCGGCTTTTGCGCAGCGATTTCGGGGTGTCTACGGAACGCCGAACCTGCTGTCGGTCGAGGGAAACTGTTTTCGCTCCCGCATCATGGCGCGCCAGATGACCTTCGGCGGTTACCCGATTGAAGAACCGTGGAACTCCAAGTGCATCGTTGTGTTCGGGACCAACATGGACGCGTCGAAAGTGACTGTGGGCGCCAAGATTTACAAGGCCATTGAAGAGGGCCGGATGACCCAGGTGATCGTGGTCGATCCCAAGCGGATCCCGCTGGCCGACAAGGGCATCCATATCAAGATACGGCCGGGGACGGACACGGCCCTCTGTCTGGGGATGCTGAATGTGATCCTATCGGAAGGGCTTGAAGACAAGGAGTTCGTAGAAAAATATTGCCTGGGCTTCGACAAGCTCACCGAGCACGTCAAACAGTATCCGCCCGAAAAGGTCTCTGAGATCACGTGGGTTCCTGCTGAGGATATCCGGAAGATCGCGCGCATCTTCGCAACCACGAAGCCGGCCTCCATCGTTCCCGGGACCTGCTCCATTGACCAGCACATCAATGGGTTCCAGGGAAATCGCATTCACGCCATCATGATGGCGGTGACGGGGAACGTGGATGTTCCCGGCGGGTGGGTCTCCATTCCCTTTATCCGGTTGGGGGATCTGAGGATGACGGAAATCAGCGACCCTATCGGCACCAAGGAACACCCTCTGTTCAGGCGGTTCTGGGGCCGGACCTCTCCCTACGGCCAGCAGATGCTCTTTGCCGACGCCGTCCTGAAGGGCGAACCCTATCCGATCAAGGGCATGATCTGCACCGGCGGCAACCCTGCCGTGACCCTTCCAGACTCTGCTCGAATCCGGGAGGCGATGAAGGCACTGGATTTCATGATGGTCGCTGATTTGTTCATGACCGAGACCGCCAAACTGGCGGACATCGTGGTTCCCGCCTGCTCGTTCCTTGAAAAGGCCGGTGTGGGATATGTGTACGGGGTTACGAACTGCATTCCCTACGCCATGATTCGTAAACAGGTGATCAAGCCCATCGGCGAGAGCTGGCCGGATTGGAAGATCTGGACCGAGCTGGGCAAGAGAATGGGATATGGCGAGTTTTTCCCGTGGAAAACGGAAGAGGAGGTCATCGACTTCTTCCTCAAACCCAGCGGATTGACCCGGGAGCAGCTGACCAACGAATGCACCGAGGGGGCCTACTATGCTGAGAAGAAGTACATTCAAGGCAGGTACAGCACCCCATCGAGGAAGATCGAGCTCTACTCGGAGACGCTCCTTGAAAACGGCTACGATCCTATTCCCCACCATGTGGAGCCGAGCAAGAGCCCGGTCAGCACTCCGGAGCTCTTTGAGAAGTATCCGGTGATCCTGACCACCGGCAGCCGTGTCCCCGAATACACCCACACTCAGCTCAGGGTGGGCGGCATCCAGATCCTGAAAAAGACGGCACCGGAGCCGCTTGGAGAGATCCATCCGGAGACGGCGAAGAAATACGGCATCTCCGACGGCGACGTCATGACGGTAGAAACGGTCAAGGGAAGGATCAACATCAAGGCCAAGACCACGGAAGACCTGATGCCCGGGATACTCAGCATTCCTCACGGATGGGCCGAGGCCAATGCGAACGAGTTGACCGAGCTCGAGCCTCGAGATCCGGTCACGGGCTACACGGAAATGAAGGCCCTGCTTTGCCGGATCAGCAAGGCGGAAAGTGCCCGCAAGGCTGCATAAGAGTCAATTGGATGTTGAACTGAAAAACCCGCCGGTCCTCCCCTGAGGCCGGCGGGTTTTGTATTCAGACAAGAGAATTTGGCGGTCACGTGAAAAGTAACGTCTTTATGTCATTTCGAGCGAAGCGAGAAATCTTGCAATGCGAATAGGAGAAAAGGATTTCTCCCCGGGGTCGAAATGACAGATTCACGCCGCAGGGCTTTTTAACGTGAAAATCCCCCCTGCCCCCCCTTGAC
>JALOPA010000548.1 GCA_025454125.1 Thermodesulfobacteriota bacterium | reverse complement strand
GTTGAGTCTCCCTTCGACACGAATGGCCTTGTTCTGACGAAAGGCCCCCAGATGACCTGTGAACTTGGGGACGCCCTCCACGAAGACGGTCACGGGGTCGTCGGGCCGTTGGTCCATCGGAATCACGTCATCCACTTTCATCTCGAGCAACTCCCGTCCCGTGATCCGGGAACGCCCCAAGGTGCAGCTCACGCTCACTTTCAGTTCGGCGATCTTGTGCTCGATGTATTTTTTCCACTTCTCGTCCACTCCCAGGGTCTCCCCTCGAAAGCCGCCCCGGAGTCTCCCTCGAAGCGATTCCAGGGCTGCAAAGGGAGTGCAGAGCATGATCTGGCCCGAGAGCTTGCCGATCTCCAGCGCAAATCGGCTCACCACCATGAGTTCGTCCGGTCTGGCAATCTCTGCGAACTGAGGATCAATTTCGGAGCGGACAAAGACCATGCGCAGTTTTTGAGTATCCGACCAGGCCTGCTCCAGCCCTTCCAGCAGCACCCTGACGATCTTCTCGATGATTCTGAGCTCAATGGGGGTAAAGCTTTTCCCTTCCAGCTTGACGTGACGTTGTCCTGTCCCGCCCAGGAAAAGGTCGACAAAGGCAAACACCAGGGCGCCTTCCACCACAAGCAGGGAGACCCCTCTCAAGGGTTCCATTTTGAAAAGATTCAAACTGGCCGGCAGGGGAATGGAGCGGAAGAAGTCCCCAAGGGTGACGGAGGCCATCTCTGCGGGGGTGACGTCGACTTGTGTGCCCGACACCGTGGACAGGCTTGTGGCCAGCAGGCTGGTGAATCGCTCCTGGATCACCCCGAGGCCGGGCATCCGCTGCTGGACCGGGCCGTGTTCCTTTTGGAAATCATAGCGGGGCAGATCCCGGCTCTCCGGCGCGATGTCTCCGGGCGCCCCGATTTTCCCCTCATCGATCCCTTTGAGGAGGGAGTCCACTTCTTCCTGTGAGAGTATTTTCGGCATCACCGGTCCTACTGAACCACAAATTCCGTGAAATAGACCCTGTTCACCGTGCCTGCTCCAAGAATCTGGTTGGCCCTGGCCAGGACCTCCTGTTTCAAGCCCAGTTTGCCCTCGATCGAGCTGATGTCCTGAAATCCCTGGGCGGTCAGAAGCAGGATGATCGTGTCCCGGAGCTGGGTCTTGTGCCTGTCCACCTTTGCCTTGGCCTCTTCATCCCCCACTTCCAGGGCCATGGTCACTTTCAGATACCTTTTCGCAACCGTTGCCCGGTCCATGAGGTTGACCACAAAGGCATCCAAAGGACAGATGATCTTCGCAGCTTCGATTTTCTTGGCAGGGGAAGGTGGTGCAGCAGCGACGGTGGACACTTTCGGGGCCTCTTTTGCCGGGCTCGGCCCCAGAAAGGACCACCCGAGATACCCTGCCACACCGAGGACGACCACTCCCCCTCCCAGAAGGATCCATCGCAGGGACGATTTCTTCTGAGGTTTTTCTTCGGGGACTTCTTCCTTTTCTTTCTCTTCCGTCGCCATTTAAATGCCCTCGCCAGTTTTGAAAACGATTTCGACCCGCCGGTTCATCGCCCTAGCCTCTTTGTTTCGCTCCACGTTCAGGGGCTTCGAGGACCCGCAACCGCCTACCATAAACCGGGAGGGGGGCAGTTTGTGGTCGTTCAAAAAATGGGCGAGCACCGAGAGGCTCCTCATCAAAGAGAGATCCCAGTTGGAGCGCATTCTGTCCTGCCGTGTCGGAAGGTCGTCGGTGTGTCCCAGAATCAGAATCTCGTTTTCCGTATTCCGGATCGCGGAGGCCAGGGTACTCAAAAGGGGATAGGCTTCCTTCTTGATTTCCACCGCTCCCGGATCAAAGAGAATGGTTTCGTGAAAGGAAACCACAATGCCCCTTTCGTCATCCCGGATGTCGAGGAGCATGCTGAGTCTGTCGAGCGCGTCCTTGATTTCCCCTTCCTGCTTCAAGGAGGGCAGGAGGAGTTTGCTCATGATGTCCGAGTCCATCACCACTCTGGCGTCACTGTCCGTGTGCATCTTGACGAACTCCTCCAGAGAGGGCACTGCCCCGGAATCCGAATAGGCCAGCACCCCCGGCGATCCGCCGAGATGACGAACGATCTCTCTCAGCTTTTTCTTGTCCATGGACGACATGGTCAGCAGGAGGACGAAAAAGGTGATCAAGAGGGTGATCAGATCGGAAAAAGTAACCATCCACCCGAACGGATTGCCCCCCTGACTTTCTTCGGACTGTCTTCTTCGTCTTCCCATGGCAGGAACTCAAAACACCTCGAAAGTGAATCTTTTGTAGTCAAGAAACCCTGCGGGTTTTTCTCTGTAAATCCGGTTGATGGCGCTCTGCAGGTTGGAGTGAAGCACGATCTGAATGCGTCTGTTTTCCGCCCTGGATGCCCTCGTGTCATTGGGACGGAGAGGCCTTTCTGATCCGGACCCGTAAGCCGTGAGTCTTTCCTGACCGATCCCGCCCTGTTGCTCGAAATACGCCAGGACCCTCAAAGCCATGAGGCCGGACAGCTCCCAGGTGGACCGGTAGCCCTTTTCCTCGGCCGACCTGTTGTCCGTGTGGCCGATGATGTCCACGGGATACGTACCTGCTTTGACGTGTTTTGCGAGGGCCTGCAGCAGAGGCAGCGAGGAAGCCTTGAGGGTGGGCGTATCCGCCTCAAAGAGGAGGACTTCCGGGATCGTCACCATGTGTTTATTTTCCCGCATTTCAATTTTGACAGCGCCTTGACCCAGAGACTCCAGATCCTTGGTCAGCAAGCGTAAATCCGGATTCTCTTCGGTGATGGGGGCAGAGGGGGGCATCATGGACTTCTTTCCGCCCAACGGGGACATCCCTGCATGAAAACTTCCGAAAGATCCCACCAGCGATCCTATGGCTAACCGCACTCTCGCCTGGTCGATGATGGCAATGGAGCAGAGGAGAATGAAAAAAACCAACAGGATCAGAAAGAGGGAGACCGTGAGGGTCATTCCTCCGTCTCCGCCTGTCGGCTCTTCGATGTTTCTCCTTCTCTTTCCCATGGTGAGAGCGTCACTTCCTTTGATTGGGTGGCACAAAGGCCTTTAGCTTCTGTTCAAGAATCCTGGGGTTCTCCCCGCTCGAGAGGGAGATAATGCCTTCAATGGTCATGTCCTTGGTCAGCACCTCTTCTCTGCTTCGGGTGCGAAGCTTTCCGGCTACTGGGAGACAGATGATGTTGGCCATGATGGAACCGTAGAAGGTGGTGATGAGGGCCACAGCCATGG
>JALOPA010000547.1 GCA_025454125.1 Thermodesulfobacteriota bacterium | reverse complement strand
TTCCGGACATCCCCTACACCCTCAACATGAAGAAGGTCGAGCTTGCTGTGAAAAAAGTGATCGAAGGCAAGGAAGTGCTCAATAAGGATGCGCTGCGAAACCCGGAAGTTCTGGATGTTTTTGCCGGCATCAAGGAGATACATGAAGATTGATGGGGAAGGTGCAAGGTACAAGGTGCAAGGTGCACGGGCCTTCCAGTCACGAGTGACGAGTGACAAGTGACGAGACAGAGAAAAAACTTGTCACTCGTTACTTGTCACTTGTCACTTTCTACTCCTGCATGTCGTCGTAGGTGGGTCGAGTAATGCCGTACTTCTTGATCTTCTTATACAGATGGGTGCGGTGAATGCCCAGCATGCCCGCTGCTTTGGACTTGTTGTACCCGGCGACCCTTAGAGTGTGAAGGATCGCTTCTTTTTCGGCCCGGGATTGAACCTCCCGGATGGAGACGGCGGTCAGCTTGGAGGCGATCTTCCGGCTCCGGTACAGATAGAAAGGCAGATCGGAGAGGCGGATCGTGTCCCCTTCAAGAGAGGAGAGAACCCTCTCGAGGACGTTGGACAGCTCCCGGATGTTTCCAGGCCAGTGGTAGCTTTGGAGGACCTCTTCCGCATCGCGATCCAGGGTGATTTCCGGCAAAAAGGCTTCAGCGGCGGCCTGATTCAGGAAATGCCTCACCAGAGGAAGGATGTCCTCCTGCCTCTCCCTTAAGGGCGGAATGTGGAGAGGAATCACATTGAGCCGGTAGAAAAGATCCTTTCTGAAGCGGCGATCGGCCAGCATCTCTTCCAGATTCTGGTTGGTTGCTGCGATGAGACGGAAGTCGGAGTGAATGACCGAGGTCCCGCCGATTCTTTCGAACTCCCTGTCTTCAATGACTCGAAGCAGCTTGGGCTGCATTTGCAGGGGAAGATCCCCGATTTCATCAAGAAACACGGTCCCGTGTTTTGCCAATTCGAGCTTGCCCGGCTTGCCCCCGGAACGGGCTCCCGTGAAGGCTCCTTTTTCATAGCCGAAGAGCTCGGATTCGAGAAGATCTTTGGGTATGGCGGAACAATTGATGCGAACAAAGGGATGCAGTCTTCTGGCGCTTGCATGATGAATGCCCTGGGCAAAGAGCTCTTTGCCTGTGCCGCTCTCTCCCGTGATCAGAACCGGGAACTGCGTGGCCGCAGCTTTCTGGGCTTCTTTTTTTAAGGACTGCACAACCTCGCTCTCTCCCAAAATGCTGTCAAAGGTGTGCCGGGTGGAGCGGATTGTCATCAGTTCCTGCTCGTAGAGTTCCACTTTGGATTCAAGGAGGGAGAGCTTCTTTGCGAGCTTGGTGACGTCGCGCACGTCTTTGAACATGACCTGGCCGAACACGGCAACGACCTTGCCTTCCTTTTTGATGGGAATGCGCTGAACCACCATCTTTTGGCCCTTGATCAGATGGCTCTGGTTGATCTCAGAGACGCCTGTCTGCGCCACAATGTGCATGCGTGAGTTCTCTATCACGTCGGTACAGTGTTTTCCGATTTGAGCGGCAGGATCGAGCCCAAGGAAATCGCCGTAGGGTTTGTTGAAATGAGTCACATAGCCCTCGGCATCGGTGACCATGCTTCCGTTGTGGATGCTGTCATAGATGAGCCGGTACATTTCCAGCTGGCGTTCCAGATCCTCATCCTGGGTGCGAGCTCCCAAAGCGGCAGATTTCTTGCGGGGATTGTCGCGTCCCGTGTCCTGATCCATAGAGCACCTCCACACCTGAGGAGGACAATGTAGATATTTTGATACGATCCTATTCGTCTAAGCTGAGGATGGCAAGAGAAATATGATCTGAATCGGGGGGCGGGAAAGACCACGGGGGTGGGGTCTGTTGCACAAAAGGACAGATGGAGGCCGAAGGCGGAGCAGGGGTCCTGTCTTGCCAAACCCGCTCCGGCTCAGGCGGAAAGCGTGAATCCCTTTTTTTTGTGGCCTTTGACGCGCGTGCCTGCCGAGGAAAGAAGATGCAGCAATGAGGATCGCCTGGTGCGCAAATCTCTTTTTTCTGTATGTAGCTGCGGGTAAGACGGTTCTTGGCTTGAAACTTGCTCGATAGAGGAGGGAGGCTATGTTTGTATAAAGAGGGTGGGCCAAGGGACCCCCTTCTTGAAAACCGAAAAAGAGAGGAGGGCTTATGGAGGATAAGCTAAGAGGCAAAAGGGTTCTTGTCGTCGACGATGAGCCTGACATCCTGGAGACGCTGGAAGAGCTCCTGAACATGTGCGAAATCGTGAAAGCGTCCACCTTTGAAGAGGCGAAGAAACAGCTCGAAGCCCAGCCATTTGACATAGCCGTTCTGGATATCATGGGCGTGGACGGGTACACGCTCCTGGAGATCGCGACGAAGAAGAAAGTGATCGCCGCTATGCTGACGGCTCACGCTCTAAGCCCCAAGGACACGGTCAAATCCTTCAGGGGAGGGGCGGCTTATTATATCCCAAAGGACAAGATCACGGACATTGCCGTTTTTCTGAACGACATTCTGGAGGCCAAATCCAAGGGGAAAACCCTCTGGAACAGATGGCTGGACAGGATGGACTCCTACTATAAAGACAAGTTTGGCAAGAATTGGAAAGAAGACGACAAGGAGTTTTGGGAGAATTTCAGCAGATACGGATAGAGTCTATGGGTCTGAGGCGAGGTCTGCCGCTCAGATCCCACGAGTAACGTAGTCTGTCGGCGACATGTAGCTATTTGGCTTCATCTTGCTTGAGATTCAAGCAGTTCTTTTTCCTTATGCCCTGCTCAAGCGGGCTTAAGGTGCTTTCTTCGAGGAGTGACCAATGGACATAAGAGAGCCAGAAGTCAGGAAAGAGGATATTCTGGTTTTGCAGGACCCCAACTTCACTCCCGACAACATCTGCATTGTCACAGGATGCGGGACGGGTATCGGCAGGGCCACGGCCGTGGCGGCTTCGGCCAACAACCTCATGACCGTCGGCCTGGACATCAGCGAAAAAGAGGGAAAAAGGACCCAGAAAATTGCCCGGGACCTGGGCGGGCAGATGATCTTCATCCAGGCGGACCTTCTCAAAGACGAGGAGGCGCAGAGGGCCGTTGAAGACGCGGCCAAGCTCGGGACCATCAAGTATCTCGTGAACATCGCCGGGATTCAACACATCGACTCCATCGAGAGTTTTCCGATGGAAAAGTACGACCTCATGCAGCGTCTCATGCTGCGCGCGCCGTTCCTGCTCTCCAAACTGACGATTCCCCACATGAAGA
>JALOPA010000546.1 GCA_025454125.1 Thermodesulfobacteriota bacterium | reverse complement strand
AGTCTGGAGCAAAACGTCACAGGCAGCTGAAACGCCGGCGTCCCTCGCTTCAGAGAGAATCCTTCCGACCCCGGCGAACTTCGCGAGCATGACATCGTCCGGCCCCCGGAGGTCCTGAATGCGCTTAATGTTGACGCGGCAAGCCTCAGCCAGCAAGGTCGCGCAAGCGATACCGTGAGGGATAGGGACAAGACCCCCGAGAGGAGCCGCAAGCCCGTGGATGATCCCCAGCCCTGCATTGGCCAGGGTGACTCCTGAAAGAAAAGCGCCATAGGCCAGGGAGGAACGAAGCTTAATGTCGCCTCCTTGATCGGTGGATGCCGGGATAAGGGCCGGACCTATGAGCTTGATGCCGTTCAGGGCGAGGGCATCCGTCATCGGTGAAGCCTGAGGGGATACATAGGATTCAAGAAGTTGAGTGAAAGCGTCCATGCCGCAGGCCGCAGTGACCTGCGGAGGGCAGGTGAGGGTCAGTTCAGGATCCACGATCGCACAGGCAGGAGTGAAGTTGTCGTGCCTTAGCGACTTCTTGAATCCCTGTTTTCCCACTTTGCTGATGACGGCATTTTTTGTGGCTTCGCTTCCTGTGCCTGCCGTGGTGGGGACGGCAATGAGAGGCAAGGTCCTGCCCGGATGCGTCTTGGTCCCCACGCCCTCCAGATAGGGAGTGACCGGTTCGCGCAAAGGCAGCATGGCGGCGATGGCCTTGGCACAGTCCATGACGCTTCCGCCGCCCACCGCGACAACCGCCTCTACACACAGAGGAGCGAACGCCCTCACGGCAGTGTCGACGAGATCAGGGGAGGGTTCCCCCTCGAAGCGGTAGCGATGAATCCTGAGGGAAGCTTTTGTCAGCGACTCCTCGCACCCCTTCCAGCGACCGGTCCGGTCCAAAGAGCCCTCGCCGGTCACCACCAGCACCTTGGAGCCGTAAGACGCTGCGATCTGCCCGAGCTCTTTCACCCGGCCCGGCCCGAACACGAGCTTAGGGGTTCTGTAGAAGTCAAAAGGATTGAGGATCATGCTCCGCCCGCAATAAATGGTTGTGTAGGACAGGTCCCCCTGCCTTCCGGATCTTGAGGCGCGAGGTAGCCCCGAAGGGGCGCTGAATGAAATCCGCTTAGGCGGGTTTCATCACGGACAAATCACCTTGTACGGCACTCCCTTTCTCGGCACAGCCATCCACGGAGCGACCGTGTCCCGCCACTTCAGGTAGTGAGCGGTGTTCTTGTGCGCCGCCGCCCCTTCTTCGGAGTTGTAAGCTTCATAGAGCAGGAAAAGGGCCGGGTCCTGGGGCGACTGCAGAACATCGAAGTGCAGGTTCTTGCGCTCCTTAACCGACGCCTTGTGGTTTTCAACCGTTGCAGCGATGAACTGCTCCACGTTTTCCGGTTTCACATGGACTTCAACGATGGTCACAACCATGGCTTCCTCTCCTTTCTCTACACTTCCCCTCCCCCTGCGGCTTGTCCGCCTCGGGAGGAGAGGGGTTAGGGGAGGGGTCTCCCCAAGTACCGCCTGCTCGGCAGGCGAACCTTCGCCCTAAGAGTAGGCGGACTGCTTTGCGGCAAGGTGCCCGGGCCTTTCGCAAAGATAGGCGGCACCCACCATCAGACCGAATCCGACGACCAGCCTCAAATAGTCGGTACTCTCACCGAGGAGGATCAGGGAGGCGAGGATTCCAAGGGGGATCTTGAGGTTGTTGAGAATCGCGAGCATGCCTTCATTCACATACCGCGCGCCCTTGTTCCACAGAAAAAAGCAGATTCCCGATGCGATGATGCCGAGATAAACCAGCACCAGACCCTGTGAAACCGTGACCTGGAGCCGGGAGAAGGGGGTTGTGAACAGGGAGAAGAGGGCCGTGAGCACGACCGCTCCGAGATAGAGGAATCCGAAAACCGATCGGTCGCTCCACGTGGAGTGCTTTGCCGAAAGCTGCTTGTAGTAAATCTGCCCAAAGGCGAAGGCGACGTTTGAGATCTGCACCAGGACGATGCCCATGAGGCTGGCCCGGAGAGGCTGGTCCGGATATTTGATCACTGCTCCTCCAAGGAAAGCCATGGAGGCTGCTGCAAAGAAGAGGGCATTGAATTTGCGCCCGTGAAGGTCGTTGAAAAGCGTGACGAAGAGGGGTGTCGTAGTCGTGAGCAGAACAATGGTGTGGGCCGGGAGAAACTGGAACGCCGTGATGTAGGCGATGTACATGAGCCCGAACTGAACGGCGCCCGTGACGGCCAGCTTCAGCCCCACGGTCTTTGAAAGGCCTCCGAACCTCAGAAAGGGCAGAAACACGAGGAGGGAGAGGAGCATCCGCGCAAAGGATACAAAGTTCGGATCGAGGCCCGTGAGGTGCCCCTTGATGAGGGGGAAGGAAAAAGCCCACACAAAAGAGACCAGGATCAGGTAGGTCACGGCACCTTCTCCATGTTGGCGCAAACCAGATCGGCGAACCCGGAGCAGGAGACTTCCTCTGCGCCCTCCATCAAACGGGCGAGGTCATAGGTGACCGTCTTGGAGGCTAAGGCCTTTTCAAGGCCCTTTTCAATGCGGGATGCCGCTTCCGGCCATCCGATATATTCCAGCATCATGGCTCCGCTCAGGATAACGGAAGAGGGGTTCACTTTGTCGAGACCGGCATATTTTGGGGCGGTACCATGGGTGGCTTCAAAGAGCGCGTAGCCGCTTTCATAGTTGATGTTGCCGCCTGGAGCCATGCCGATCCCGCCCACCTGGGCCGCAAGAGCATCGGACATATAATCGCCGTTGAGGTTCATGGTGGCGATCACGTCAAACTCCTCGGGCCGGAGCAGGGTCTGCTGGAAGAAAATGTCGGCGATGGCGTCCTTCATGAGGATCTTGCCGGCCGGAGGATCGCCGTTGCACTCGTCCCAGCTGACGACCTCGTCCCTGTAAGACTCTTTGGCCAGCTCATATCCCCATTTGCGGAAAGCTCCCTCGGTGAATTTCTGGATGTTCCCTTTGTGGACGAGGGTGACGCTCTTGCGGCCTTTAGCCAGGGCGTAGTCGATTGCGGCCTTGACCAGGCGTCTGCTTCCGGTTTTGCTGATCGGCTTTATGGCCAGTCCCGAATCCGGCCGTATTTGCCAGCGGTATCTTTTTAAAAGGTGCTCCAGGAGGTCTCTTGTTTCGGGCTTTCCAGACTCCAGTTCAAAGCCCACATACACGTCTTCCGTGTTCTCTCTGAAAACCACCATGTCCACCTTGTGGGGTTCTTTCACCGGGCTCGGAACGCC
>JALOPA010000545.1 GCA_025454125.1 Thermodesulfobacteriota bacterium | reverse complement strand
CTTGTTTCGGGACCTCCGGACCGAGATAGCGCGAGCGCGGGCCCATGTCGCGGTGCGTCAGCTTGAACCACGCCCGGGCGAACGCGTCCGCAAGCTGTTCCGGGTGCTCATAGAAGCGTCTCGAGATTTTTTCGTAGACAGGGTCGAACCGCAAGGCAAGGTCCGAGGTCAGCATCCCTGGCGCGCGACGCTTCGACGGGTCGTGCGGGTCCGGCACGGTGCCGGCGCCTGCGCCACCCTTCGGCTTCCACTGGTACGCACCGGCCGGGCTCTTCTCCAGTTCCCATTCAAAGCTGAACAAGATCCGGAAAAAGTTGTTGCTCCACTTCGTGGGAGTGTTGGTCCAGACAATTTCCTCACCGTCGGTGATCGTGTCGTTCCCTTTGCCCGTGCCGAAACTGCTCTTCCAGCCCAGGCCCTGCTCCTCGATCGGAGCGGCTTCCGGCTCCGGTCCCACATGCTTCTTGTCGCCTGCGCCGTGGGTCTTGCCGAAGGCGTGGCCGCCCGCGATGAGGGCCACCGTCTCCTCGTCGTTCATTGCCATGCGGCCAAAGATCTCGCGGATGTCCTTGGCCGAAGCGATCGGGTCCGGGTTGCCGTTCGGGCCCTGCGGGTTCACATAGATCAGGCCCATCTGCACAGCGCCGAGATGCCCCTCGAGTTTCCGGTCACCGCTGTAGCGCTTGTCACCAAGCCACTCGGTCTCGGGACCCCAGTAAATGTCCTTTTCCGGTTCCCAGATGTCCTCACGGCCGCCGGCAAAACCGAAGGTCTTGAAACCCATCGATTCCAGGGCGACGTTGCCTGCGAGGATCAGCAGGTCGGCCCAGGAAATCTTCCGGCCGTACTTCTGCTTGATCGGCCAGAGCAGTCGCCGCGCCTTGTCAAGGTTCGTATTGTCGGGCCAGCTGCTGAGAGGTGCCAGGCGCTGGCTGCCGTTGCCCCCGCCGCCGCGGCCGTCACCGATGCGGTAGGTGCCGGCGCTGTGCCACGCCATACGGATGAACAACGGTCCGTAGTGGCCGAAATCCGCCGGCCACCAGTCCTGCGAGTCGGTCATCAGCGCTGTAAGATCTTTCTTCAAGGCCGCATAGTCAAGCTTCTTGAATTCCTCGGCGTAGTTGAATTCCTCGCCCATGGGATTGGACTTGGAGGAATGCTGGTGCAGGATATCGAGGTTCAACTGGTTGGGCCACCAGTCTCGGCTCGTCCTGCCTTTGCCGGTTGCTTGTGGGTTTGGTACACCCGTTATCGGGTCCTTTCTGTCGTCACTCATAATGATACCTCCTTTGTGAATTTTGGGGTTGTTCCGTAGATCGATGACGTTGACCAACACCGTGACAATACTCCGAAAATTGGAATGTCGATATTAAAAGAGAATGATTCTCCGATCTCGATCAAAAAAATATGGGATGCTGCCGCTCCCTACCCCTGGCAGTCTGGGCAGAGCCCGAAAAAGTCCAGACGATGACTGGTAATCTGAAAACCTGTCTCTGAAACGAGTTCCTGGGTCAAACCCTCGAGGCTCTCCAGGTCCGGATCAATGATCTTTTTGCATTTGGTGCAGATGAGATGAGGATGAGGGTAAGGTCTATGGCCGTCATAGCGATTGCTCCCCTCCGGAAACCCGATTTCCAGCACCTCGTTCAGTTCTTTGAGAAGGGTCAGGGTCTTGTAGACCGTGGCCAGGCTGGTGGTGGGAAATCGCCTTTTCACCTGTTCGTAGATTTTCTCGACGCTCGGATGCCCGTCACTGGAAGCCAAGATCTTGAGCACCGCCATGCGCTGGGGCGTTATTCTGGAATCGTGCCTCTTCAGCGCTTCCAGCATCTTGTCGAAACGGGATTTTTGATCCTTCAGTCTTGCTGATTCAACCATGTGGAGATATCGGAAAATGATTTTCAAAAGAAAATAGTTCGATGTTTTCCCTGTGTCAAGAAAAAAGCGCCGCCCTCTGTTCACGCCGTGCATGAAACCGCCCGGCTGGGAGTTTCCCGGTCATCGGCTTGTCACGGCAGGAGACCCAGTTCATCCAGGGACCGATGCAACTCCGCCGGGTCGCGATACACACGAAAGGCCCCTGCTCGACTCAACTCGTCTTCGCCGTACCCGCCGCTGAGCAAGCCAATGCTCAACATCCCGGCGCGCCGCGCCGCCAGAAGATCCCAAACCGCATCGCCCACCACGTAGCAATCCCTCGCCTCAACGCCTAATCTCCGATGGCAAACCAGGAAGAGATCCGGTTCAGGTTTGGCGCGAGCCACCTCTCCGCGTTCAACCACGATCGTCTCCGGGCCGAGGCCAAGAGCCGCCAGTGAAGAGTCTATCTGAGGCCGTCGGCCCGACGTGGCAATGCCAAAAGCAATATGGGTTTCCCGGAGGAAACGCAACAGGTCCACGGCTCCCGGCAGAGGCCTGCGGACCGGCAGGAGCTGCAGGAAGATCTCTCCGTGACGGCGCTGAAGCGCCTGTTCTTCCTCGGGCCGGAGGTCTCGCCCGAGCTCGCGGGCCACGGCCCTCGTGAACAGGCCTCCGCTCATGCCGATCCGGCGATGGATGAGCCAGCCGGGAATCGCCAGCCCCGCTTCCGCCAAGGCCTGCTGCCAGGCGAACACGTGGGCATAGACCGTGTCCACGAGGGTCCCATCCAGATCAAAGATCAGTGCACGCATAGGTCACTCCTTTGGTTTTCCAACTTTCTACCAGGCTGCTGAAGAGCGGGTCTTTCAGGTCTTTGATGTCATTCCCGCGGAGGCGGGAATCCAGTTTGGCCTGGCTCTTCTGGACTCCCGCCTGCGCGGGAGTGACGAAAGAACGGTGCTTTCCAGTGACCTGCTCATGATCTCGACTGCTCCTGGCGTCGGTTTGAGCCTCCATCGATACGACGCCCGGAGCCGTCTCTTGAACAGGGATCATACCCGGAGGCCTCCAGCATTTCAACCGATCTGATACGAAAGCCCTTGACGTGCAGGGAGAAATGTGAAAAAGGGATGGATAATCAAAGATCCAAGAAGGATCTTGTGTCGGCAGGAGCGGGCAGAGCCCAAGAGCTCGAAGATTAGAAAAAGAGGACATGAACAGGCCACGAAGGTCTTTCCCTGTTGAAATCGGGGGGCTTCGTGGCTTTTTTTTTTTGCAGTTTCAGCCGTCTGCCGTCGGCGGTTGGTTGTCGTTGGTCGTCAGTCATCTGTTCTTTTCGGTTGTCGGTCGTCGGTCGTCGTTTTTGTATCCCCAGGAGGTTTCAGATATGAAGATGAGGTT
>JALOPA010000544.1 GCA_025454125.1 Thermodesulfobacteriota bacterium | reverse complement strand
CTCACAGCTCCGGCAATCAACTGTTCAAGCAGAACAGGAAGGGAGATTACCTGCTACCGGTCAACGTCGTGATGCCAGGAGAGTGGGAAGTTGTCTTGAACTTCCTCAAAGACAAGAAACCCATTTTCACAGGGAGCGTGAGATTCAATGTCTAAAACGTTGCTGAAAGACTCAGTTCGTACGTCACTCCCGCCCTTCGACTCCGTTCAGGATGAACTTCGGCGGGGTTACAGAAGAGCAAGAAAAGACTGGATTCCCGCTTCCGCGGGAATGACATTTGAGGCGGGAACTGGAATTCTTGCCTCACTCCTCTTTCTCTTTTTGCTCTCAGCCGGTCCTGCCTTCGGAAAAAGCTATTTGCTTTACTTAGAAGCGCAGGGGGTGGGGGGGTACTCAGAGGAACACGACGAAGCGATCTACTACAGCATGAACCCCGTGGACGTCATGCAAAAACCGAGCGTGGGTTTCGATTACTTGCAGCGTTTCTCGAGTGAAACAGGCGACTGGGGATCTTTCGCTCTTCAGATGCGTCTCGCCTACAATGAAGCTTACAGAGCGACCGGTGAGGATGAGTTCCAAGTCCAGCTCTACAATGCCTTTTTCAAGTACAAGGCCGGTTTTGCCGATCTTTGGGCCGGGCACAACCGCATCGCCTTCGGGCTGGCTTCCTATCTCGACAGCCATGCCCTGCTGCTCCAACCCCTCGCCATGTACGGGTACGGCTATGATAGGGACTGGGGCGCGGGAGCGACGCGGGATTTTGACTGGGGGAATGTATCGCTGTCTTACAGCACGGGATCCGGTATGCCTCTCGAATTTGACGGCAACTATCTCCTCAGTGGACGCGTGGGTTACGGGGTACTCGGCCGGGACAATTACAACATCGGATTCTCCTCGCAATACGGGAAGCCGCTCGAGGTTATAGGGTACGAGGTCATCATGCCCGACCCCGTGAAGACCTTTCTCGTGGGCGCAGATTTCACTTACTTCTGGAACAACATCGAGAACCGCTTCGAGGCAGTGGCGGGCGAGAAGGAAGACGAAAACACCTACGCTTTCCTCTGGAGGATCGGAGTCAATCTTCTTGACGAGGATCGCCTGAAGCTGGAGTTTCAGCCGGTTTACAGGAACCTCGGGGGTGAATGGAGCTATGAACTCAACGGCGGAGTCACTTACAAGCTGACCGCTGACATTGCGCTCAGAGGCGTCTATACCTATGACGCGGAGATGAACGACAACAGGGTCGTGTTTCAGATTTACTGGTATTACAAACTGCTGTGATAGTGGGGTGCTGAAAGACACAGTTTTTCCGTCACTCTCGCGCTGGCGAGAGTCCAGAAAAGCCAGAAAAAACTGGATTCCCGCCTCCGAGGGAATGACATCAAAGACCCAAAAAACGGGTCTTTCAGAAACCTGATAATGGGGATGATCATGTTGAAGAAATATATCTTAGGCCTTACCCTCGTGCTCATTGTCCTGCTCCCTGCGCAATGGCTCCTGGCCGCCGTGGGGTGTGACCTCAATGATCCGGACCGGGACGTGGCCAGGCTTTTCCCCGGCTCAACAGGCTACAAGACCAATTACGTGGCCATCGATCAGAAAGGGGGCCCGCCCCTTCTCGCCCAGGTCGAAGAAAGGCTTGGGGACAAGTTTCAGGGCCTTTTCGAGACCATCGATGTCCCGTACACGCTCTACGAGGTTTTCAAAGGCAAGGACAAGATCGGATATATTCACGGTGTGAATCAGAAGGGTCAGTACGGCGGCATCCAGGTCTTTGTTGTGCTGGACTTGGACGGAGTCATCAGGAACTTCTACTTCCAGAAGTTGACTTCAAGGTACGGCAGGGAGCTGCGGGACCAGAAGTTCGGAGAACAGTTTGTTGGGCTGACCCTCAAAGATTTCTACAGCTATGACGTGACCACGGGCAAGACAACCGGCCCGAGCGGAGTGGAGAAAATCAAGAATCCGGTGCCTGAAGCGGAATTCGATTTCCGGGCGGCGCTTCGGGGAACCAAGAAGAATCTCATCCTGGTGGATGAGTTCATCCTTGGCAACAAGTACCTTCCGTATCACAAAGCGGTCGGAGAACAGAAAAAATGATCAAGATCTTCAATGTGGCCTACAAAAACCTACTTCGGAAAAAGGCTCGCAGCGGTTTGACCATTATCGGCATCGCTCTCGCGGCTTGGGTGCTCGTCAGCCTTCTGGGCTTTAACAAAGGCTATGAGTCTTCGCTCAACCGGGACATCGACAACCTGGGTTTCCAGATGATCGTGACGGCAAAGGGGTGCCCCTACGAAGCGGCGACCCTCATGCTCAAGGGAGGCACGGGCCTTCGCTACATGCCTCAGAGCATCACCGAGCAGATCACCAAGGAGCCGGAAGTGGAGGAGGTCACGGCCATGCTCATGCAAGCCGTGTTCGATCCCAACAAAGGGGAGAGCGGCGGTTACAGCGCCTACCTTGGCGTTGATCCAGCCACGTTTCCGCAGATGAAAAGCTTCCTGGAGTTCAAGCAGGGAGCCTGGTTCACCGATCCGGAGGCGATGGAGGCGGTGTTGGGCTATGAAGCCGCTGAACTGGAGCAGAGGGAAGTGGGCGACCTGCTGCTCATTGCAGAAAAGAATGTGGAAGTGAAGGTCGTCGGCATCCTCAAGCGCACAGGAACGCAGGACGACGGCACCATCTTCCTGCCTCTCAAGGCTGTCCAGAAGATCTTTGGAATCAAAGAGGAACTGACCGGCGTGGGAATCAAGGTCAAGAAGGAAGCCGACATTGCCCAGTTCGAAGAGAAAATGTACAAGCTGCCGGATGTGCAGGTGGTCAGCCTCTCTCAAGTGAAGCAGACGATCATGACCCTGGTCTCGACCGCAAAGGTGATGGTGTTCTCCATTGCCCTCATCGCGATTCTGATCTCTGTGGTGGGGGTCATCAACACCATTCTCATGTCGGTCATGGAGCGGCTCCAGGAGATCGGCATTCTCAAGTCCATGGGCGCCACAGCCTGGGACATCTTCAAACTGATCTGGCTCGAAACCCTGATCCTTTGCGTCAGCGGAGGCATCATCGGCACGGCTCTCGCCATGGCCACCGCTAAACTGACGGAAGTCCTTATCCGCCAGCTCCTGCCCTATGCGCCGAGCGGAGGGTTGGTTCAGATCAACTCCGCCCTCGTCATCCTGACCTTCGGGGTGGTGATCCTGATCGGGCTCTTGAGCGGCGTTTATCCTTCGTGGAAAGCGGGGAGAGTGCGGCCCCTTGAAGCGATCAGAAGT
>JALOPA010000543.1 GCA_025454125.1 Thermodesulfobacteriota bacterium | reverse complement strand
TACCGTGGCGGTGGGCCAGGGCAAGTATCCACCGGTGGACGAGATCCTGAGCAAGGTCACGAAGAAGGTGGGCAAGGTGATCACGCTGAACGGCAATGACCTGGCGGAGCAGGCGGGCAACGTTCTTTCCCTCAACATGGTCATGCTGGGGGCCCTCATCGGCAGCGGCGCAACCCCTGTGACCGAAGAGGTCATGAAGAAGATCATCGCCGGTTCCACGAAAAAGGCCTTCCTCGACTCGAACCTGAAGGCCTTTGATCTCGGCAAGGAAGCGGCACGAAAGTGATGAAAGGCTAACGCTAAGCAAATCCCTCCACCCCCCCTTTACTAAAGGGGGGCGGGGGGGGGATTTATTTCGAGCCAAGCGTTTTCACAAACGCCCTGGCCTTTTCAAACCATTGTTTCAGCTTCTTCTCCACTGAGAACCTTCGCTCGTCAAGCATCATCGCTTCATAGATCTTCACATCATTTCAGCTCCACCCTTCACGAAGGTTCTCGCTGTTCGCCAATTGATGGGAGTTGAGCTGTAACAACCTGATGATACGAAGAAAACCTCTTGACAAATGAGGGGTCCTGGCTTAAAAGTCCCGGAATTTCTTGCACGAGGTTCACTGAACTTTCCATAAGGCTATCGGTCTTTGGCTTTCTTGCTCAACTAGGTTCTGTCGCTGTGGAGATGCCCCAAGCCATGGGCTTTGATCGTGGAAGGATTTACGTCTCTTGCTTGTCTGTCGTTCTCTTAGGGCTGCTGTTATTTCTCCCTTGCTCCTTAGCCCAAACCCCCACGCGGATCCTTCGGGCCGATCAAGGATCCTACGAATTGGGCAGTTTCCTCCAAATCCTGGAAGACAAAACCCTCGAAATGACCATCACCGATGTCGCGTCCGAACCCTTGTCCAGCGCCTTCGTGCGGGTCAAAGAGACCCATCCCAATCTGGGATTGTCCAAGTCGGCTTTCTGGTTCCGGTTCTCTGTTTGTAGCAGCACGAACCCGCCAAGAAATACCCGCTGGTATCTCAAACTCAACCGCAAAGGCATAACAGACTGCACGCTTTTCATCCCTGAAGGCTCTTCCAATCAATTTCGAAACACCATCGGCTGGCACACGGTTGGCGGCAGGAAACCATCGTTCATTGAACGTCAGAAAAGCCTTTTCCCTCTGCCGATAACTTTTCCCCTTCCCCCATTGACAGGGGATCAGACCACTTTTTATGTGCGGATATACAATCCGGACGGCGGCTTGTATCTCCCCCTCTCGATTGCATCGGAGGATGCCCTCAGGGACTCGTTGATGGAAAAGACCCTGTGGCTTGGGATTTACTTCGGTACCATGCTGGCCCTGCTGTTTTTCAATTTGTACCTCTATATTTCTCTGCGCGAACCGATCCAGGTCTACTACATCTTCTATATCTGCTCCGTGACGGTGTATTTCTCCTTCATCAACGGCATTGCGTTCGACCGCTTCACGGACGGGGACCTGTATGATCGGCTGAATCTGTTCGCCTTGGGCCTGACCATATTCTGGGGGACCTTTTTTGCCAGATCCTTCCTGAACACGAGAGAACACGTGAGGCCTCTGGATTGGGTGCTGACGGCCGTGATCGTGGCTGCGGCAGGAATTACGCTGAGCACTCCCTTTGCGGGCACCTTCTTTTTGAACCAAAGCACCAGCCTGCTCGGGATGATGAGCCCCTTTCTCATTATCCTGGCCGGAATCATCCGCTGGTGGAAGGGCTTCCGGCCGATTGTTTTTTTCCTCGTGGCCTGGGCCATCCTGTGTATCGGAGGGCTGGTCTATGCTCTCACCTACCGCGGCGTACTGCCCTATTCCGTGCCGACCTACTACAGTTTTCAAATCGGCTCCTGCCTTGAAGTGGTGATTCTCTCTTTTGCCCTGGGCGAAAGAATCCGAAGCCTGCGCCGTGAGCGCGACTCGATCAGAAGGATATTCGGCAAGTACGTGAGCGACAAAGTCTGCGACGAAATTCTGAGCGGAAAGATCCCCTTGGACGGGGAATCCAAAGACGTGACGGTCTTGATCTCCGATTTGAGAAACTACACCCCCCTCGTTGAATCAACGCCGCCCAAGGAGTTGGTGAGGATCACCAATCTCTACTTTGAGGCCATGGTCCACTGCATCGAAAACCACAAAGGGGTTGTCCTGAGGTACGCGGGTGACTCCATTCAGGCGGTTTTTGGGGCACCCCTTCCTGTCGAAAACCACCCGGAACTGGCGGTGAGAGCGGCCCTCGATATGCGACAGCAGCTCAATGCCGTCAATGAACGACTGGCGTCTGAAGGGTCTCCTCGCCTCAGCCATGGAATCGGGATTCATTCCGGCAAAGTCACTGCCGCGAATATCGGCAGTCCGGACAGGCTTTCCTACTCCCTGTCCGGGTTGGCGGTCAACCTGGCCTCTCGCATCGAGAGTCTGAACAAACAGTTCGGCACAGACATTCTCGTGAGTGAGACGACCGTCAGCCAAGTGCGGACAGAACTCAAAGTGGAAAGTCTGGGCCCGTTACAGATAAGGGGTCTTAAGGAGCCGCTGGAAATCTTCAAGGTGATGGCGTCGTGAGTTTATGGCAGGGGTTTTCCAGCGGCGTTCTAGCTCCTAAAGAAGTTGTCATCTCGACCGGAGGGAGAGATCTTTTAACTGTGCTAAACGCTAAGATTTCTCACGACCTTCGAAATGACATTTTATCCAAGGTACTTCTGGGACACGAACCTAGAAAGAGACAGGGAGTTTTCTCTTGATCGTGATACGCTTCTTGTCTACCGAAATGTAGCCGCCACTTTGGAGCTCCTTGAGGATTCTCGTCACCATTTCCCTGGAAGAGCCGATCATGTTGGCTATTTCCTGGTGAGTTAGACTTTCTTCCACGATCCACACGCCGTCGTGTGGCCTGGCCAGCTGAATCAGGAGCTTGACCAGCCGTCCGTATACGTCCTCGAAAGCGAGGCTCTCGAGTTTGTCGGTGGCTATTCTCACCTTTCTCGCCAGGACCTTCAACAGCTCGAACATCAGCTCCGGGCTGGACAGGAGGGTTCGATGGAAGTCGTCCCTGCTTATGGTCAGCACTTCGCTCGCCTGAGTGGTCGCGATCGTGGCCGATCTTGACTCCCCGTCGATCATGGCCATTTCCCCGAAGTAGTCGCCTGAGCCAAGGAAAGACACGATGATCTCCTTGCCGGAAGCGTCGGTGATCGCCACCTTGAGCTTGCCTTTGAGAACGACAAACAGCTGGTCGCTCTTGTCTCCCTTGCTGATCAGGATCGTGTT
>JALOPA010000542.1 GCA_025454125.1 Thermodesulfobacteriota bacterium | reverse complement strand
CTCCGTCAACGGCATCAAGCCTGCTCCCTTCCAGGGGATCTATTCCATCACCAAGGCAGGCATCATCTCCATGACCAGGGCCTTTGCCAAGGAACTGGCGCCCAGCAACATCCGCGTGAATGCCCTGCTGCCGGGTCTGGTAAAAACCAAATTCGCCAAAGCGCTCTTTGAAAATGAAATGATCTATGACACCGTCATCAAGATGATCCCCATGGGCAGGCATGCTCAGCCCCGTGAGATGGCAGGGGCCGTGCTTTATCTGGTTTCGGATGCTGCTCCTTACACGACCGGCGCCATTCTGGTCGTGGACGGAGGGATTCTCGCATAAACGGCACGGTACAAGGGACAAGGCGCACGGTGCACATCAAAAAGCAAAGAAAAGCGTGAAAGGATGCTTCCATGAAGATAGGGGATATCAAGCGGGTGCTCATTCTCGGCGCGGGAACCATGGGCCAGCAAATCGGACTGCAGTGCGCCATGTATGGTTATGACGTGGTTTATTATGATCTCTCCCAGGAGATCCTCGACAAGGCCTTGAGACGAGTCGCTAAGCTCGGCTCCTGGTACGCTTCAAGCGGACGCCTCACTGAAGAGGACCTCCAACAGTCTCTCGCGAGGATCTCAGCGACTCCTGACGCTGAGAAAGCGGCCCAGGACGTGGATTTTATCAGCGAGTCCGTGCCGGAAGATCCGGGATTGAAGGGCAAGGTCTTTGCCCAGTTCAATAAGCTCTGTCCTGAGAGGACCATCTTCACCTCCAACACCTCTATGCTTGTCCCCTCCATGTTTGCCGGAGCCACAGGAAGACCTGAAAAACTGGTGGCCCTCCACTTTCACGATACGAGGTTCACCAATGTCGTGGATCTGATGCCTCATCCGGGGACCGACCCTGCGGTGACACAACGGGTTCATGACTTCGCCCTGAGCATCGGTCAGATCGTCATCGTGCTCCACAGGGAAAACAGCGGCTACGTCTTCAACACGATGCTCTCGAGCCTCTTCACCTCCGCCCTTACCTTGGCATCCCGCAAGGTTGCTGCGGTCGAAGATATTGACCGTGCATGGATGGGCGTGATGCACACGCCTATGGGGCCTTTCGGAATCATGGATCAGGTAGGCCTTTCTACGGTCTGGACGATCACCGATTACTGGGCCAAGAAGACAGGGGACTCTCAGGCTCAGGCCAACGCCGACTTCTTGAAGCAGTATGTGGACAGAGGCCACTTGGGCTTTAAAACGAATCAAGGTTTCTACTCGTACCCCAACCCTGCGTACACGGAGGAGGATTTCTTGTCAGGCGCAGGGAGAGAAAAGAAATAGGTTTCCACGCCGCCAGAAGAACCTGGCTACGGAAATTCAATCTGGTTGACGTTTTTCAGAATGCTGCTAAACTTGAAACGACCTGTGAAAAGGAAATAAGCAGAATGAAATCAGCTTCGGTGACGGTTTCAAGAAGAGGCTATGTGCTTTTGCCATCAAGCCTTCGCAAGGAGATGGGAATTAGAACTGGAACGCGCATGCTGATCAGCAAATCAGACAACAAGATCGTACTTCAGCCCGTGCCCTCTTTCACCGAAAAACTGGCCGGAGTGACTGCGAAGAGCTTTGGGCTATCGGCTGAGGAGATTCAACAACACCTGGACGAAGGCAGAAAAGATCGATGAGAATCTATTCCCTTTGGTCCTTTGGACTTTCACAGGCTGCTATGGCCACAGGATGGATGTGATGGCTGCGGAGTCGCCATGGCCCACAAAACTCGGTCTCCCATAGACAGGCGTTCAGGCAGTGATCGGCGAAAGGCCTACCATCTCGGTTACTTCATGAACGGCGGTATGGAACGGCGAAGCGGAAAAGAACGGAGATCGGGAAAGGACCGAAGAAAAGGTCTTGGTGCCTCCACCGATCTGTCTTTTTCTTCTACCAAATCTTAGGGCATTTTTGACAGGTTGGAGCGAGATTTCCCTCTAAAAAGGAGCGGCGAAAAGAGCTGTAAGATTCCTCCTTCCAGATATCCTTCAGTTTCTTCTCGCCAATATTCCCGAAAACCATCCTCTCACACTTGATCTCGTTGCCCTGCACATCATAATAGGCCCCTGAAGCTCGAAGGTTCGTGTACACACAGGGAGTGACCGCCCCATCGGAGGAGACCACCAAAGCCTTCCGGATGTTTTCCGTGCAAACCTCCCGCCGGTTCCCCGGCGAAACAAGGTGATAGTGAACGGCTAAGCCCTTCTCTCGGCCCGCTTGAACCAAACGATCGAGGACAGACCGGACTTCTTCAAATTCCTCCTGGGTGGACGGGATCACCGATTCCTTCCGTAGGTCCTCGGTAGGCACAAAGTCCAGAGTGCTGACAACAATCTGGCTGACACCTAATCCCTCCAGCAGAGAGGGCAGCGACTCCAGTTCGGCCATGCCCGAGCGAAAGAGCATGTAGGCCACGTGGATCTCCGGCCCCGACTTTCCTCTTTTCTCCTTTTCCCGGTTCAATGTCTCGATGGCTCTTAAAACCTTTTTCAGGCTCGTTCCTTTACGGATGACATCGTTGCTCTCCGTCGTGCCGGCCAAAGAAAAGGCGAGCACATCGATACCGCTTTCAACCACTTTCCGCACCGTTTCTTCATTGAGCAGCGAGGCATTGGTGGTGGTGCCCACCCGAAAGGCTTCAGCTTTAGCCATGGCCACCATTTCGAAAAACTGAGGGTGCAGAAGAGGCTCTCCCCATCCCTGAAGATGGATATGGCGGGCGTCGGCAAACGCAGGCTTCAGCTTCTTGAACGTCTCCAAGGGCAGGTGCCGGTCTTCCCACAGGGTTTTGAAAACCGTGCGGGGGCAATAGATGCAAGCGGCATTGCAGGCGGTCGTGACTTCCACCTGTATCCAGTCAAACGTCGGGGCGAACAGAGAAATGAGTTTTTCGATAATCATGGCTCTTCACCGATGCCCAGAAACCAAATGGATCTTGCCCTTCGCTCACAACCAGGAGGCCCCTGTAAAACGGTGCTTTTCCATTATAGCGAACTTCTTCCCCGGCGCAAGAATCTCGGTCGCCCCGTCCTGGATCCCTGAACGATTCCGCCTCCCGGGGAAAGCCTTCTTTCTCCCCTTGCAGTCACCGGTTGATTACCCCTCTAACCGTTCAATAACCTGTCAAAAACCTTGACAAAACCCTGATTCCTACGATAAAAATTTTTTGAAGGGCTGGCTTCCAGGGCCTTGGCCCTCGAACTTCCGGCTCAGTGATCTCAGAGTTGATGACGCAATCTGGTTGAGTTCCACCTTTTTTGG
>JALOPA010000541.1 GCA_025454125.1 Thermodesulfobacteriota bacterium | reverse complement strand
CCGGTCTCTCCAAGGCTTGGGGCAGCGCCAAGGGCCAAGCGGCCTATGATCCCTGCTACGACTTGAACAGCGATGGCAAAGTGGATGATGCCGACGTGGCACTCTGTCTGAAATAATGAACGCGGGGAGC
This sequence comes from Thermodesulfobacteriota bacterium, assembly GCA_025454125.1. Next base: position 3,170 of record JALOPA010000541.1, on the reverse strand, counting down.
CCGGCTCCGGGCTCCCTGCTTTTCGCTCCCTATATCTTTTGGAGGCAGCTTTGAACCCCATCAATCTTTCCATCAAGACCCATGGCCAGGAAACCGGCCCGGTCTATGAATCCCCCCGTATTACGACATTCACCAGCGAGGAACTCCTCGAGCGGCTCGGCCCGGCCCAGACGTGCAGCCCCGCACCTGTTTGATCGAATGACCAAGCAGTATTCAGACTGCAAACAAGGCGCCCTTTCCTCGGGCGCCTTGTTTTGCCATGCGCCCCAGGGGGAGGCGGGCGAGCAGATCCTGATCCACCCTTCCCGACCCCGTTGGTTGCGCGGCAACGGCACCACGGCGTGGATCGCCCAGAAACTCGCCGCCTCGAAGGGCAACGCGGAATCGGTGGCCGAGGCCTTAGCTTCACGCTACGGGCTGCCTTCGGAGATTGCCCTGGCGGATGTCTCGCGGGTCCGCGAGATCTTGGCACGTCATGGCTTGCTGGAGCCTGATACACCGGAACCACGTTCGTGTCCCGCCCTGCAATCGGTCTTCCTGATGCTCACGGAGGCCTGCAACCTGGCCTGTGTTCACTGCAGCGGCGGCAGGGCTTCCCGCACGGAGTTGCCGTTAGCTACGGTGCTGCGTCTTGCGGAAGAGCTGATCGAGGCCGGAGGTCGGAAATTGACCTTGAGTGGGGGCGAGCCTCTACTCTACACAGGGTTGGAAACCTTGCTAACACGAGTAGGGCGGCGCATTCCCGTGCACTTTTGCACCAACGGGATTCTCATCGATGAGACCTGGGCCCGCTGGGTGGGAGAACACCTGGAGGCCACGTTTCAAATCAGCCTGGATGGCCCAAACGCGGAAATTCACGACGCCGTTCGCGGCGCGGGCGCTTTCGAAGGGGCCATGCGGGGCCTTCGCGCTCTGCAAACCGCAGGCCTGGGGGATCGCATCACGCTGGCGGCCACCATCCAGAGCGCCAATTTGGAAGCCTTACCGGACATGCTGGCGTGGGTCTCGCAGCTCGGTGTGCCGAAACTCAGATTCCTTCCTGTCCGACCCGTGGGGAGGGCCTTGGATACTTGGGAAGGCACGGGCAAAGGCCTAGACGTCTCAACCTACGAAGCCTTTTTCGACCGTTTCCTGAGTGACCCTGGCATCGTTCCGAAGGGATTGGATTTGAGCATCGGCTTGAGTGGCTTTGCGCTGGACTTGCCGGAGGGCCAGGACCATTGGTGCACGGTGGGTCATCAGGTGGTGGTGGCCGCCACCGGAAAGGCCTATCCTTGCGCCTGCCTGATTCAAGACCAATGCTACCTGGGCAATGTGCTGGACTGCAGCCTCCAGGACGTTATTAAGAGTCCACGGATGGTGGAACTGCACGCGGTGAAGTTCCAGCGGAAAGATCGCATCAAAGCCTGCGAATCCTGCACCTGGCGCGCGTTCTGTCAGTCCGGTTGCATGGCGGAAGCCTTCCAGGATACGGGCAGCTTGTGGGAACCGGATCGCATGTGTGGTCTTCGCCGCCGAGCTTATGCCCGGGCCTTTGATGTCTTGCTGGCAGCCCCAAGCAAAGCTTCAGAGGGGTCCTGAGTGGGAGTTCGGTTCTACCAGATCTTGGACGTAAGGCTTCGCCTCGAATCCACCCGGGAGAGTCTGCTGGAGACCTTCCACCGGAACTACGCTCGTTTCGCCGTACCGGTTTTGCCGGAAGGCCCCAACCTCTCCATCCGCTTCGAGGCGGAAGGGCCGGAGGGCGCCTTCCTGGAGGTCAATGGGTGTCGTGATTCCTACGTGGGACATGCGTTTCCAGAACGCAAGGCTGACAACGCCATCACGGCAGCGTTCATGGATCGGGTTGAGGCCTACACGGTGCTGCACGGCGCCGTGCTCGGTTCTAGGGAAAGCGCTCTGGCCATCTCCGGCTCTCAAGGGGCCGGTAAGACCACGCTGACCCTCGCGCTGCTGAAGGCAGGCTGGACCTATTTGTCTGACGACTTCTGTCCCATCCACCGTGAGACCGGGCTCGTCCACCCCTTCCCGCGCAGCCTCTGGGTGCGGCCTCGCGACGCACAGGAGGCTGGGGATCTGGACCGGGGCAAGATCCTGGTCCCTTTGGAAGACGAAGGGATCCGTGTCGAAACTCGACCTTTGCCTCTGCGCTGGCTCTTCTGTTTGGTTCCGCCTGCAACCACCCAGGAGCGCGTTCATCTGACCCTTCGGCCCCATACGGGGGAGGACTTGCTGGCGGAACTTCGGGCTCGACCGTGGGTCACCCTGGAAGCAAGCTCACGTTCCTCTTCGGAATGGGACATCGCCTACGCCAAGGGAGCAGGGCATACGGCCGAACTCAAGACCTTGCTGGATCATCACCACTCGGCTGTTTGGGGCACCTTCAGCCTTCCCGAAGGCCGCCCCGATTTCTCCCAGCGTGCGGTGCTGGACCCCATCACGCCCCATGAGGCGGCCCTTTTTCTCCTGCGGGAGCTGAAACATGCACCGGCGGGTGTGGCGGGGCGAATGAAGCCTGGCGCTCTCCTGATCCATCTCGCTGATATTCTTTCTGGTGTTCGCTGCTTCCACCTTTCGCCTGGCGAGTTGCCAGAGCGACTGGTCCTGATTCAGGGTGTGGTCGGCGAGGAGGCTCGCCTATGAAACCGCTCCGGTTCATTGCTATTTTGGTTCCGCTGCTTGTCATGGTGGCTTGCAGCGGGGTCCCGAAACGGACGGAGCCCCCGCCTGTCGAGGATGTCACACGGCTGCGTATCGACGTAAAAGAAAGGGGCGTAGTCCGCCTGTCCTATGAGGATCTTCTGGCGACCCATTTCCATGAAGGCGTTTTCGAAACAAACGCTCTTCGTCTGAGCACCCAGGGCAATCCGGTGGGGCTGCGTGTGGAGGCCCACGGAAAGAACACGCTCGGCCCAGGGGATTACGTGGAGTTCTTTGGGGAAGGGCTCAATTCGGAGTTCACGGATACCGCCGTGTATTGGCTCAAGCATGGTGGCGGAAACCCTCTTCCATGGGGTAATCGGAGCGTGGCGGTTTCGGGCACTCCAGATCCCGTGACGGTGTTTCGGGACACCCTTCACCTGGAGCAGAACACCCTCGCGTGGGGCAAGATGCCGGGCGCGATTGAGGATGATCACTGGTTCTGGGAGAAACTCACGGCTCCGGTCACG
>JALOPA010000540.1 GCA_025454125.1 Thermodesulfobacteriota bacterium | reverse complement strand
TGTGGACGATGGGTCGACCGACGGAACCACCGAGCTCATAAGAACCCGCATCGAAAAAGAGGTAACCAAGGTCATCTATCATCCTGGGAACATGGGCAAAGGCGCTGCAATCCGCTCAGGGCTTGCTGCGGTTACCGGAGACATTGTGCTGATCCAGGACGCGGACCTGGAATACGACCCTGCGGAGTACCCGAAGCTCATCGCCCCTATTGTGGAGGGAAAGGCCGACGTGGTCTTCGGATCGCGATTCATGGGCGAGGGACCGCACAGGGTCCACATGTTCTGGCACTATGTGGGCAACAAGATTCTCACTCTTCTTTCGAACATGTTTACCAATCTCAACCTCACGGACATGGAGACCTGCTACAAGGTCTTCCGTTCGGAGGTGATCAAGCGCATAAGGATCGAGGAGAATGGGTTCGGCCTCGAGCCGGAGCTGACCGCCAAAGTCGCCAAGCTGCACTGCCGCGTTTATGAGGTGGGGATCTCCTATTACGGAAGATCTTACGGCGAAGGGAAAAAGATCACCTGGAAAGACGGAATCAAGGCTCTCTACGTGATCGTGCGATACTCCCTCTTCTCTTAGCCCTACGTGGATGCCGGCCTGTTAGGCCATCACCATTCCTGCGAACCACAGGGCGCCGAAGGCCAAGACCAGAAAGGACCATATGAGCTTCCTGCGAAAGGGTTTCTCATTCCTGCGATCTTCGCCCCATGCCGCGTAAATAAATCCCAAGACCGATCCAACCCACCCGAGAAAACCCAAAACCACTGCCAGGCTCCAGAGTGCATGAGGGTGAGGCCCTCTCTTTGGAGGCCAAGGCTCCGCCTTTCCGTCTCCCTTCTGCCCCTGACTGCCTGACAGGGCGCTGATCTTGGAGTCCGCTCTTTTGATCCAGTCCTCTCCTGGTGTGAACACATGGGTGGCGCCGTAGGAGGCGTTTCGAATGCTCTCGAAGGCAATGAGGGCCATCCGGAGGTCCCCTTCCTTTTCAGCCCTTTCGCCGATCTCCCAGAGCCGGGTGGCTGCCCTTTCCAGATAGGGGTTGACCGGTGCATACCAGTGAAGAGAACGGTCGAAATAGGTGATCGCCCGGATGATCTGGTTTTGCTTCAGAAGCGTTTCTCCGGCTTCGTAGTCCTTCATGGAGCCGTAGAAGGCTCTCGCCCACAGGACGAGCAGCATCAGAAGGCCGACGGAGACGATCCTGACGATCCTGTTCGAAACGCTTTTTCTCTTGGGTAAGGAGTTGTCTTCCATGACGGAGAACTGTGAAGGTTATATAAATTTATTGCTATTTTTAGCAAAATTCTATATAAATAGCTATAAAAATCTAAAAAGAAGTTCTATCGAGCATGGTGGATTTACAGGTTTTTGCGGGCAAGAGCGTTCTGATCACTGGAGGGCTGGGGTTCATCGGAAGCAATCTGGCCAGGACCCTGGCCGACCTTGAAGCCCGGGTGACGGTCGTGGACAGCCTCATCCCCGAGTACGGGGGCAACCTCTTCAATCTGAAAGGATACGAAAGCCGCATTCGCATCAACATTGCCGACATTCGGGATGAGTTCAGCATGGCCTACCTGGTCCAGGGCCAGGACTATCTGTTCAACCTCGCCGGCCAGACCAGCCACCTCGATTCCATGAAAAACCCCTTCGTGGATCTCGACATCAATTGCCGGTCCCAACTGTTCATTCTTGAAGCGTGCCGCAAACACAATCCTGCCCTCCGGATCGTGTATGCCAGCACCAGGCAGATTTACGGCAGGCCGGACTTTCTCCCTGTCCATGAAGGTCACCTGCTTCACCCCACGGACGTGAACGGCATCAACAAAATGGCGGGGGAGTGGTACCACATCCTTTACAGCAACGTTTACGGCATCCGCACCTGCGCCCTGCGGCTCACCAACACCTACGGGCCGCGCATGCGAGTGAAAGACGCCCGCCAGACCTTTCTCGGCATATGGATCAGAAACCTCGTCGAGGGCAAGCGGATTGAAGTGTGGGGCGATGGTCTGCAGGTGAGGGACTTCAACTACGTGGATGACGTGACCGAGGCCATGCTCTTCGCTGCGCTTTCCGAGCAGAGCAACGGCCAGATTTACAATCTGGGCAGCCCCGAGCGTTTCAACCTGAAGGACCTTGCGGCCCTCATGATCCATGTGCACGGGAAAGGAGACTTTGAGGTGACTCCCTTTCCCGAAGACCGCAAACCCATTGACATCGGAGACTATTACGCCGACTACAATAAAATAAGGGACGCGCTGGGCTGGAGTCCTCGAGTCAGCCTGGAAGCCGGTCTTGCCAAAACGCTTCAGTACTATTACGAGTCTATTGATCACTACCTATGATCCCTCAGACAAGTCCTCTTGCAAACTATTTGTCTAACCGGGAGGCCGTTGACAAGGCCATTCAGCGGGTGCTCAGCGCCGGCCGCTACATTCTGGGCGACGAGACCGCCGCCTTTGAAAGGGAATTCGCCGATTACATCGGCGTTCCCTATGCCGTGGGCATGGGAAACGGAACAGAGGCCCTCCATCTCGCTTTACGGGCCTTGGGAATCGGCCCCGGCGACGAAGTGATCACGGTGTCTCATACGGCTGTGGCGACGGTAGCCGCTGTGGAGATGTGCGGGGCTTCGCCCGTTCTGGTAGACATTCAAGGGGACTCCTACACCATGGACCCAGCTCTCCTTGAAAAGGCACGGTCCGGACGCGCCAAAGCCATCGTGCCCGTTCATCTCTACGGCCAACCCTGCGCTCTTGAAGAAATCCTCGGTTTTGCCCGAAAGCATGAGCTCTTCGTGATCGAAGATTGCGCACAATGCCACGGCGCGCTGTACCGGGGGAAGAGAACCGGTTCGTTCGGGCATGCCGCAGCCTTCAGCTTCTACCCGACCAAGAACCTGGGGGCTTTGGGAGACGGGGGAGCCGTCGTCACCCGCAACCCCGCCCTGTTCGAAAAGCTCCGCAGACTCCGCCAGTACGGGTGGGACGGAAATCGCCTCAGCCAATGCGCCGGATGGAACTCCAGGCTCGATGAACTCCAGGCGGCTGTGCTCCGAGTGAAGCTGGCGCGCCTGGAGCAGAGCAACCTGAGGCGAATCCAGATTGCCCGGTCCTACCACGAACGACTCGGGCAAATTCCAGAACTCATTTTACCTTCCCCAACGGCAGGGACCATTCATGTGTACCACCAATACGTGGTTCGGTGCCCTGACAACACCACGCGGGAACGCTTAATGCATTTTCACCTTCAGCCGGCTTACGCTCATCGCCTTCCCGGATCCCGCGCCCTGCCGGTCACCGAGGACATCTGCCCGAAAATTCTTTCTCTCCCTCTGTTCCCCGAACTGACGGATGCAGAGGTCGAACGGGTGGCCAAAAGTATTGAAACCTTTTTTTCGAGGACCCGGTGACCCATGCTCTCCAGGATACCCCTTGAGCTTCTGGAACGCTACCAGCCACTCTCCGCCTGGGAATCCTTCTATCTGAGGACAAGGTGGCGCCTTTGCCCCTTTGAGACCGTCGAGTCCCACGTTCCCAGAAAAGGCAGAATTCTCGACTTCGGATGCGGGTACGGCATGCTGTCCAATTTCCTATCCCTGAGAAGTCCGGACCGCCGGGTCCTCGGCATTGACCTCAATAGGGCCAGGATCGAGGTTGCAATGCGCTCCTCCAAAGGCCATCCCGACGTGTCTTTTCAGCTCGGCGATGTTCGGGACTTCCAGGGCATCCCGTTTGATGCCGTGGTCATGACCGATGTGCTCCACCACATTGACCAGGACCGGGTGCGGGTCCTGCTCCGCATCATGCGCTCCTGTCTGAGTGACGAGGGCCTTCTCGTGGTTCTGGATGTGGACCGGTCTCCGAGGAGAAAATTTTTCACCACCTATCTCATCGACCGCCTCCTGAACCTGACCCGGCCGCTCCATTACCGCTCCAAAGAGGTCCTTGCACACCTTCTGCAGGGTTCAGGTTTTCAGGTGCAACGAGTCGTTCCTGCGGATCAGGATCTGCCCCTTTCCGACGTGATCTACCTCTGCAGGAAAGACAAGGACGGGAGAGGGGAAATCCTTTCGGGAAAGAGCGCGTGCCAAGGCTGTGGATCCTAGGGAATACGAGATCATGTACCGGGCCGAGCAATCCCACTGGTGGTACCAGGGGATGGCGGCGATCACCGCGAGGGTTCTGGAACGCTTCTACGCACCCGGCTCAGGCCTGGCTATTCTGGATTCGGGGTGCGGCACGGGTGGAGGGTTGCTTTTTCTGTCCCGGTACGGATCGGTCACCGGCCTCGACCTCTCCGCTCATGCCCTCTGTTTCTGTGAAGCACGCGGCTGCAGGGAGCTCACCCGAGCGTCGGTGATGGCTCTTCCGTTCCGGGAGGAAAGCTTTGACCTCGTGACCTCTTTTGATATTCTCTACTTCGAAGGCATTAACGACAAAACCGCCTTGCAGGAAACAGCCAGGGTGCTGCGACCCGGAGGGAGACTGCTGATCCGGGTCCCAGCTTTTGACTGGTTGCGGGGGACCCATGACGCGAAGGTCTCAACGGCCCATCGCTACACCTCCAAAGAACTTTGGGGAAAACTGAAGGCGGGCGGATTTGAAATCGAATTCATGAGCTACGTCAACACGATTCTTTTTCCCCTGGCCCTGCTCAAGCGGTTTGCAGAGAAATGGCGGCTCGCCTCCCAGCAGGACTCGGACATTGCCGTGAAAGTGGGAGTCTTTTCAGGCCTTCTAAGGAACTGCCTTGTTCTCGAGTCCAGGATCATCCCATGGCTTCGCCTGCCTTTCGGCCTGTCCGTGGTGGCCATGGCAAGGAAAAGACAGACGCTGTCGGCTTCAGCCGACAGCTTGAGGGACAAAGGGACA
>JALOPA010000539.1 GCA_025454125.1 Thermodesulfobacteriota bacterium | reverse complement strand
ACAAGGCCCTGCGAATCGGTTTTCCGTGCACAGTGCACCTTGTAGCGTTCTGCGTGTACCACGCACCTTGAACCTTGAACCGTGCACCTTGCACCTTGAACCTTGCACCTTGAACCTTGCACCTTGAACCTTTCTGCATGAACCGTGAGGCATGGACGGGGTTTCAGCGATGCTTCTACCCAAATTCCAATACCACGACCCTTCCTCCCCCGCCGAGGCCTGCCGATTGATGGCTGACCTGGGAGGGGGCGCGAAGCTGATCGCAGGGGGCACGGACCTCGTCGTGAGCATGAGGAGAGGGGCCGTCGCTCCCGAACACGTCGTGTCCCTGAGCCGGATCGAAGAACTCCGCGGCATCGGCCTGTCCGGCTCCACCCTGAGCATTGGGGCATGCTGCACGGTCGCCTCTCTTGCCGGGGATCCCAGTCTGGGCTCCCGGTGTCATGCCCTTTGCGAGGGAGCCCTCAGCCTCGGTTCCCCTCTGGTCAGGAATCTGGCCACGGCAGGAGGAAATCTGGCTACCGCAAGACCTGCTGCGGATCTTCCGCCTCCCCTCATGGCCTATGGAGCGAGCGTGAGCCTTCGGTCTTCTCAGGGCCGGCGGATTGTGCCTCTTGATCGGTTTTTTGTTGGGCCGGGCAGGACGGTGATGCAGCCCGCGGAGATCCTGACGACCATTCTTCTGGAAATTCCTTCTGCCTTTTCAGGGTCCGCCTATCTCAAGCTCGGCACCCGGCGGGCGTTGGAGATCTCCATCGTCAGTGTCGCGTCTTTCCTTAGCCTTGAGCGACCTGGAGGAAGAATTCAGTCTGCACGAATTGCGGTCGGATCTGTGGCGCCTGTGCCCATGAGAGCCGGGGATGCAGAGTCCCTCTTGATCGGTGAAGTCCCCAGCCGGTCGCTTTTTGTCAAAGCAGGGGAGACCGCTGCGCGAGAAAGCAAACCCATTGACGATCACAGGGGGAGTGCAGGCTACAGGAGAGACATGGTTTCGGTGCTCACACAGAAAACACTGCACGTGGCGCTTGAAAGGGCGAATGCGCGGGAATGAAAAAGACGATTCGCATCCTCATTAACCGTAAGTCAATCGATCTCGAAGTCGAGCCGAACCAGACGCTTCTTGAGGTGATCCGCGAAACGCTCGGACTCACCGGAACCAAGGCCGGGTGTCTTGTTGGAGATTGCGGCGCCTGCACGGTGCTGGTGGACGGGGCGCCTGTCAACTCCTGCCTCATGCTCGCCCTTCAGGCAAACGGTAAGGAGATCACCACGATCGAGGGGGTTGAAACCCCGCAGGGACTCCATCCCCTCCAATCCGCCTTTGTGGACAAGGGCGCCATCCAGTGCGGGTACTGCACTCCGGGGATGATCCTCACCGCCAAAAGCCTTCTGGATCACCATTCCCGGGCCGATGAGGCCGAAGTCAGGAAAGCGATTTCCGGGAACCTCTGCCGGTGCACAGGCTATCAGAAGATCGTGGAGGCCATTCTCTACGCAAGCAGGATTTCTCCCTGATTGAAAGGAAAAGAAGGGAGAGAGCTCGAAAACAAGTCGTCACTCCGGTGAAAACCGGAGTCCAGAGGATCAAGAACAAGCTGAAAAGACTGGATTCCGGCTTTCGCCGGAATGACGGAAAAAACCCATTCGTCAATTCTTGCGAAACCGTCAAGGTGCCCAGCAAAAAAGCCCAAATAAAGGTCACTGACCTCAGCCGTTTTCTCATCTACATTCTGGCCCACAGGCCGGATGAGTTCGGGCTCGTACCTGACCCCGCCGGTTTTGTCCCCATCAAAGATCTTCTCAGGGCGGTTCACGAGGAACCGGGCTGGGGCTATGTCCGGGAAGGACACCTCCGCGAAGTCCTGCTCGGCAGGGACAGGGCTCTTTTCGTGCGGGAGGAAGATCGCCTCAGATCCGCCGAGAAGAGGTGGCAACTGGATCTTCAGACCCCTTCGCAGAACACGCCGAAAATCCTGCTTATCGCCATCAGGAGAAAGGCCCATGGCCACGTCATGGAGAAAGGGCTTTTCTCCGACAGACCACTTGTGTTATCACCGGACCGAGACATGGCGCAGAGGATCGGGCAGCGCCGGGACCACAAGCCGATCATGCTGGAGGTGCTGACCGGACCCGCCCGGCAGCAGGGAGTTCTTTTCCACGCCTTCGGCGTTCTTTACCTGGCGAAGGAGATCCCGCCGGAGTTCATCTCAGGACCTCCTGTGCCTGAGGAAATCCCGGAACTCCAGCCGGCCGGGAAAGCGAAACCCGCGCCTCAACCCACCGCTTTTTCCGGCGGGACTTTTGTGCTGGAGGCTCACCGGGACCCTGATCCCTCACGCAGACGCGACGGAAGAAAGCCGCGAGGATGGAAGGAAGACTCAAGGAAGATGAGGAGGAACAAAGGGTGATGGAAGATTACGCTCAGTTCTCACCATTCTTTTATCCCAGGAACATCGCCGTCGTCGGAGTGTCACCGGTACAGAACAACCTGGGCAAGAACATTGTCCTCAATTGCCTTCACTTTGGCTATCAGGGCGAGATCATCCCCGTGGGCCTGAGCAAAGGGGTCGCCTTCGGGCAAAGGATTCAGGAGAACCTGGAAACGGTCGACCGGGCCATTGACCTGGCCGTCATTCTCACCCCGGCCAAGACGATACCGGGCATTCTGGAGCAGTGCGGCCGCAAGGGGATCCGGCATGCCGTCATCGAATCCGGCGGTTTTTCCGAACTGGGCAAGGAAGGGGAACCTCTCGAACAGGCCTGTGTCGAGGTCGCCCGTCGTTACGGAATTCGATTCATCGGGCCCAACGGCATCGGCGTCACGAATCTTGAAAACGGGATGGTCCTTCCCTTCATGCCCTTGCGCAGGGACATCACCCTGGGTCCGGTGTCCATTCTGGCGCAGAGCGGGGGGGTCGGACTGAGCTACCTCAATATCCTGGCCGAAGAGAACATCGGGGTCAACAAGTTCGTTTCCATGGGCAACAAGCTCAACGTGGATGAAAACGATCTGCTGGGTTACCTGATTCAGGATGAAGGGACCCGGATCATCCTGGTTTACCTTGAGGGGTTCAAAGATGCGCGCAGATTTATAGAAGTCGCCTCAACCTCCACAAAGCCCATCCTGATCCACAAATCCAATCGCTTTGAAGCCAGCGCCCGCATCGCCCAATCCCACACGGCGGCTCTTTTTGCCGATGACACGCTCGTGGATTATGCCCTGGAACAGGCCGGGTGCATTCGTCTCAACACCATGGACGACAGCATGGACTACCTGAAATCCCAGACCCTGCCGCCCCTCCGGGG
>JALOPA010000538.1 GCA_025454125.1 Thermodesulfobacteriota bacterium | reverse complement strand
AAGAAAGTGGTGACCAATCCGGAGGTGTGCAGGGCCCTTTGGGATAAGTTTACGCTTCGACGCAACGTCACGGATCTCTGGGAGTTCCGTGACTGTTTTCAAAAGCATTTCAGAAATATCCCCCACTTTGTCCTTCTGGAAGACGACCAGGGCGTGCTCGGGCTTCTGCCACTTTCCTACCTGGAGGGCAAAGACAAGTACGTCCTCTTCCCCGGCGAGACATGGAACGGCAAGACATGGCTTGAACGGACCCAGCTCTACCTGCGTGACCCGGACCTCCTCGGTGATCTGCTGGACGCAGCGCCTGAGCGGACCTACCTCCGGTATCTCGAATTTGACGAAAGCGCATTAATCCCCCACCTGGAACTGGACGAGATCGGGTATCTCTTTCATCCTCCGGAAATCGGTTTTGACATGAAGAACTACTTCCAGAGGTTTGTGTGGAAGAAGCTCAAAGCCATCAAGAAAGAACTCGAGGCCATGCTGGCGCCCGGCTGCTCCTGGCACATCAACTGCCTCACCGATTACGACATCATGGTGGACATGAGCCTGACCTCTTTTGGCCAGAGCTCCTATTTCTACGACTCCCGTTTCACCGAAGGGTTCAGGGAGGTCCTCCGGCTCCTGAGCAGGAACGGGTGGCTGCGCATGGTCAGCCTTGAGATCGGCGGCAAGACCGTGGCCGTGGACATGGCCGCCGTGTATAAAGGATCCTACGTGGTCATGCTGGGCGGCACGGACCCGGAATTCCGCGGGGTCGCCAAGGCTATGAACATGCAGCACCTCGAATTCGCCTGCGAGCATCAGCTCTCCAGAGTGGATTTTCTTTGCGGGGATTTCCACTGGAAGAAGCTCTGGCACCTTGACCCGCAGCCTCTCTACAAATACGTCTCTCCTGCGCTCAAGGCCGAAGAGACAGCCGTCACAGAAGTCTCGTCAGAAGAAAGCTACCCCCTTCCTTTGAGCGAGACCGTCGCTGCAGCGCATTGAACCGCTCTGTTCTCATCGTTGGAACCACCCCGGACTATGTCGTCAAGCTCTTCGAGCGATACTCCAGGTCCCTTCTCTTCCTTACGGACATCCGCTTTCAACATGATCCTCTCTTCCAGGACTTCCCTTCCTCGTCTCAGGTTTTTGCTCCCTTGGGAAATGCCGATGAAGCCTGCCGCAAAACCCAGGAGCTTCTGAAGACCCAATCGACACCTCCCAACGGCATCGCCTGCTTTGACTGCGACTCGCTTCTCCTTGGAAGCAGACTCGGGTCAGAGCTCGGACTCAGGTTTCCCGGCCGGGAGGCGATTTCGCGGTGCAGAAGCAAGTTCGAGTCCAAGAAGGTGTGGACCCGCCACGGTGTCCTCTCGCCCGCCGCCGCCGTTGTTTCGTCGCTTGCAGAGACCATGGATTTCTTTGAGAGGAACGGGAAAAACATGGTTCTCAAGCCTCTGGCTGGAAGCGGGAGCGAACTCCTCTTTCAATGCAAAGAGAAGTCCGACGTCAGGAAAGCGGTAGCCGTGCTCGAAGAGGAACTGCCCAAACGAAGAAGCAATCCCCTGTTCCGGCCCTGTCCCGATCCGGCGGACGGCTCTTTCCTCGATCCTTGCGGCTGTTGGGTTGCCGAGGAATTTGTCTCAGGCCCTGAGTTCAGCTGCGATTTTGTGTTTCAGGATGAAGAGGTTTTCTTCATCAGGGAAACGGGAAAGGTCAAGGCAGAGGACAAGCCTTTTGGCAGCGTTCTGGCGTACACTTTTCCTCCTCGCTATCCGGCCGGATTTCAGAAACATGCCCTGAAAGAGGTTTTGAAACAGGCGGCCGGGTCCCTCGGTTTTGACTGGGGCTTCTTCATGGTGGACTACATCCTGCACGACGGGTCTCCGGTCCTCATCGAGATGACCCCTCGCCCCGGAGGAGACTCCATTCCCGAGCTGGCGCGGGCGACCACCGGGCTGGACACGCTCAGCGTGTACCTCGACTTTGTTCAGGGTGATTTCAAGAAACCTCAAGAGCTCTCCCTGCTGCCGGAATCCTTTGCCAGCCTCAATTTCTATGCGCCAAAGGAAGGGACGATCCAGGTTCTGGACGGAACACAGCTGACCGCCTGTCCCCATGTGCGGAAGCTTTTCTTCAAAAAGCACGCAGGAGACAGAGTGATCCTCCCTCCCAGGGACTACGACAACAGGCTGCTGGGGTACTGCATCATCGAGGCGAAGCCCGGGTTAGACCTGGTGGAGGAGACCCGAAGGCTCCAGCAAATGCTCGATCTCAGGATGCAAGCGAATGCCTAAGAACATTTCTTATTATACAGGCCTGTTTTCAAAGCTCCTCGCAGGCAGGGCTCCTGTTCTTGGCCCGGAGGTCCTCCGCCCCTATCTCCAATCCATGATCAGGAAAAGAGACATTCTCCTGGAAAGCGTGAGGCGATTCAGCACGCCCCAGTACTTCTTTGATGAACCGGCTCTGGCCGCGTCCGTTTCGAAGTTCCAGGAAGTCTTCTCCAGGCACCTGGCACGGTTCCGAATCTTTTACGCCGTTAAGAGCAACTCCTTTCCGGGGCTTTCCAAATATGTTTCCGATGAAGGACACGGCCTGGATGTATCGAGTGGTGTTGAGCTCTCCATGGCTCTTTCTCTTGGGTGCGAGAACATTCTTTTCAGCGGGCCGGCAAAGACCGACGCGGAACTGAGGCTTGCAATTCAGAACAGGCACAAAGTCACTCTGCTCATGGACAGCGCGGGTGAACTGGAACGGGTGGCAGGCTTGGTTGGAAATGCAGATGTCGCTGACGTCCCTCTTAAGGTGGGATTCCGCCTCAGAGGTCAGCACCACGGCATATGGGGCAAGTTCGGAATCGCGCCGGAGCGGTTCCCGGACTTCTTCAAAAGGGCTCTTACCGTCAAAGGCCTCGACCCTTGCGGAATCCAGTTCCACACGAGCTGGAACCTGGGGCCTGAAGCCCAGGTCAAGATGATCGAAAGAGTCGGAGCCTGCGTCAAAGGCCTTCCCGAAGGCTCACAGGCCCGTCTCAAGTTTCTCGACATCGGAGGCGGGTACTGGCCGGAACGCGGGGAGTGGTTGAACCCACAGAACACGATATCTGGAAAGATCCTCCAGACCCTGGATCCGGACTTCGAGTTCAAACCCAGGCACTATTATCACCCGGCCCGGCCTCTTGAGGATTTTGCGCGGGAGATCTCCGCAGCCCTCCGTATCCAGGGCAGGCCCCTCTCTCAGTTGGAGATCTTCATGGAGCCGGGCCGTTGGATTTCCACGCCGGCCATGCATGTGGTCATCAAGGTCGTGGACAAGAAAGAAGCGACC
>JALOPA010000537.1 GCA_025454125.1 Thermodesulfobacteriota bacterium | reverse complement strand
GAGCGAGAACGGGCTGATGTTTTCGAGGGATTTCGGAGGATTCTTCGTGTTGGAGCCCGGCGAAGCAACCCTCCAGGTCATCATTGCGTGCCGGGAAAAAGTTTGACAGGTCTTCTTGGAGGGACCCTTTGAAGTGACGCACCCCATCGGCCGACATCGAGATTCGACCCATCCCTTTCCGGCCCTCCCCTTCCCGACAGGGTCCGTCCTCCTGGTCGAAGCGATTGATCCGGATCGGTCTTTTGCTGGTCCTCGCCCTGCTCGCCGGATCGGTCTGGTTTGTACTGACCGTCAAGCAGGTTTCCATCGCGATCACCCCTGAGCCGGATCGCCTGACCCTAAGCGGCACATGGCCCAGCATGCGAATCGGCGAATCCTATCTCCTTCAGCCGGGCACCTACTTGTTGCGAGCGCAAAAGCAAGGGTACCGTGATCTTGAAAGAGCGCTCTCCGTGGGAAGCGAAAAGAACCAGCAGTTTCGATATACCATGGAGAAACTACCGGGCCGGATCGAGGTGACAGCTTACGATGCGAATCAAGTCGACCAAGCCATTGCCGGAGCCGAAATTTTGCTGGACGGTCAGCCGGTCGGGGTCACCCCTGCCACCGTGGCGGACGTTCAGCCGGGTCTTCGCCGGCTTGTCATCAGAGCCCCAAGATACAAGCCCCTGGAGACGAAGGTGGATGTCGAGGGCATGGGAACCTTGCAGAAAGTAGCTATTCCACTGGTTCCCGCGTGGGCGGGGATCCGGATCCTTTCCATTCCAGAAGGGGCTCAGGTTTTCTTGGATGGAAAAGGAGTGGGACACACCCCCCTTCACCTCGACCTCGACGAAGGCCTCTACAGCCTCAAGCTCACCATGGACCGTTTCAAACCCCGGGAGATCCGGCTCGAGGTCAAGGCCGGTCAACCCGTGACTTTGGAGCCCATCCGGCTGGCGCCGGCGGACGGCACTCTTTCGCTCCGAACAGATCCCGGCGGCTCCACGGTCACTTTAAAAGGCCAATACGCCGGGACAACGCCCCTGGATGCAGCCGCTCCCTCAGGGGAAAAGCTCCTGCTCCGGGTGTCGAAACCCGGGTACGAGGAGCTTTCCCTGGAAGTGAGCCTCTCGCCCGGCGAGCGCAAACATCTCTCTCTCACCCTGACCCCCAGAATCGGGATGGTCCATTTCAAAGTGGAACCGGCGGATGCCTTGCTCCTGATCAACGGCAAACCCCACGGTGCCGTGCCGAACCAGATTGAACTCCTGGCTCTGGAGCACGGCATTGAAATTCAAAAAGAGGGGTATGAGCCCTTCTCCACCCGCCTCACGCCCAGGCCCGGTTTCCCTCAGGAGCTCTCGGTTGTCCTGAAAAAATCATTGCCTCCTGCCCAGAAGCCGGCAGAGGACATACAAACGGCCACAGGATACCGCCTCAGACTGGTCACGCCTTCGGCCTACACCATGGGTTCCAGCCGAAGGGAGCAGGGTCGGCGCTCCAATGAAACCGCGCGATCCATTGTGCTCAAGAGACCTTTTTACATGGGGACCAGGGAAGTGACGAACAAGGAGTTCCGCCTTTTCTTTCCGGAGCACGACTCCGGCTCCTTCGGCGGCCAGTCCCTGAACAGAGCCGATCAACCCGTTGTGCGAATCACGTGGGAGCAGGCCGCTCTCTACTGCAACTGGTTGAGCGCCCGGGAATCCCTGCCTCCCGTATACGTGAAGCGGGGAGACCGGCTGGTTGCCGCTGAACCCGCAGGTCCCGGGTATCGTCTGCCCACTGAGGCGGAGTGGGAATACTGCGCCCGGTTTTCAGCAAAGGGCCCTTTCCAGAAATACCCTTGGGGAGACACCTTCCCCCCAAAACCAGGAACCGCCAACATCGGCGATGTCTCGGCCAAGGATTTGATTAATGATTACGTGGAGGGTTATAATGACGGTTATCCCGTGTCCGCGGCCCCGGGTTCTTTCAAGCCCAATGCCCTGGGAATCCATGACCTGGCAGGGAACGCCTCTGAATGGTGCCATGACTATTATGCCATCACCGCGCAAGAGACGGCGAGAGCGGAGGAAGATCCCACAGGCCCGGGTGAAGGCCAGCATCGGGTGGTTCGGGGATCCAGCTACAAACACGGGAGCATCAGTGCGCTCCGGTCCGCCTATCGGGATTACAGCAATGCCCCGCGGGAGGACCTGGGGTTTCGTGTGTGCCGATATGCCGACGAGGTTGCTCCGAAAAAATGACGACCATGGTGAGCATAAAACTTCTGAAACGCTGGTCATGGGCTTTTATTCCGGTGTTCCTTCTTTTGGCGAACGGGACATCGGACGGTTTTGCGGATGTCTCGAAACCCAACACAGGGGAAAAGACCCCTGCGGTCTCACAAGGGCCGGCTCAGGGTGGTCCATCCCGTACCTCTCCCGCCGACCCGGACAAGAAAGCCGATCCAAAAAAACCGAAAGAGCCCTCTCCGGCCTTTCAAGATTTCGTGCCTTCCGAGAAAATCGAGGCCGACAAGGCGGTGGATTTCCCGGTGGACATTTGACACAGACCAAGGAGGCTCATGAAGAAGTCCTTTCCCCTCTCCTCGGAGTCTATTTACCAATTTTTCTCCCTTGTGATCGCGGTGATCCTGGTTCATGCCGTCTATGTCGGCGTGATCCGGCCAAAAGCAGGAGCGTTCCTTGAGGCGCAGGCCGCCATGATGAAGAGCGATCCCTCCCACGTGGTCCCGACTTCGGTCTACGTGGTGCTCCAGGACTATGAGCAGGAGACCTGCTTCATCCTCATGTTCTGGGCCTTGGCGATTATCGGATACAAGGGCATCAAAACCATTCGCAACCGAGCGCTTCTGAACAGCGACCTGATCCCGGCGGCGGAAGGAATGCGCATCCTCCCGGAAGACGCCCATGACCTCTCCCGTCAGATCCAGGCCCTGCCTCCAGGCCAGCGGGACTCCCTGCTTCCCCGGGCGCTGCTCGCAGGGTTGCAGCGCTTCAGTTTGACCCGGAGCATTCAGGCTGTGTCCGAAGCGACCCGCGCCTGCTGTGCCGCTGAAGGGGAGCGCCTGGATTCTGAGCTCTCCATGATCCGCTACATTGCTTGGGCCGTTCCGTCGGTGGGATTTCTCGGCACCGTGAGAGGCATCGGGGAAGCCCTGGGCCACGCGCACAAAGCACTCGAAGGGGACATCTTCGACGTGACCAGGAGTCTCGGCATTGCCTTCAATTCAACACTGATCGCTCTATTGATCAGTCTCTTGATCATGTTTTTCATCCACCAGCTCCAGCTGGTTCAAGAGCGCTATGTGCTCGACACCGAAGCGTACTGTGAAGAGAACCTGACCCGTCATCTCCATGTTCCATAAGTTGTCACAGGTTAGCATTTTGAAATGGTCACAGGAAAAGGCCACCCATTTCAAAAAAACGCACGGTTGGCGTTGTTGAAAAGTATTTCATAGGCTTCCAGAAAGACCCCCAGCA
>JALOPA010000536.1 GCA_025454125.1 Thermodesulfobacteriota bacterium | reverse complement strand
CATGAATGGGAAAAACATTTAGGCGGAAAAAGAGATCGGATCGAAAACGACCAGTGTTTATAAGTTCATTAAGGTTCTTATTGGTCGTCGCGATTAATCGGAAATTTGGTCGAATGGAACGTGTTCCCCCGACTCGCTCAAACTCCCGCTCTTGGATCACCCGGAGCAGTTTTACCTGGATTTCCAAAGGAAGACTATCCACGTCGTCCAAGAACAGGGTTCCCTTGTCGGCCAATTCGAAACGGCCCAGGCGCGTGCTGGTGGCGCCGGTGAAGGCCCCCTTCTCATGGCCGAACAGTTCACTGGCGATGAGGTTGGGGTCCAAGGATGAGACGTTAACCGGAATGAAGGAGCTATTCGCCCTGTCGCTAAGGTCGTGGATCTCACGTGCCACGAGTTCTTTGCCAACACCGGTTTCCCCGGTGATCAGTACAGTCGTATCGCTTCGAGCGACCTGGCTGATTTTTCTATATACCCCTTTCATCGCCCGGCTTTGTCCAATGATCCTTCCTTGCCCGATGGAATCGCCCAGCTCTTCCTTGTATAAACGGTTTTCTTCCTGGAGGCGGTCCTTAAGGTGAGCGATTTCCTGATAGGCTTTTGCGTTGTCCATGGACAGAGCGGTCAGATTACCGATTGCCCTTAACCCCAGCAGTGCCTTATCTTGATATTCCAGGACGGTTTGTTGGCACTCGAGAAAGATAATGCCGAACACTTGCTCGCGCAGGACCACCGGGACAAATAGCCTCCAGACAGCAGTGGCTCTGGTGCGGTGATCTTTCTGAACTGGTTCTCCGGAATGGATGATATCGGCCTGCGCTGTTTGAACCAAGCGGGCGAGAGTTTCATAACTCTCGCGAAATAGGGGTGAGTGAATGAGATTTCTGTCCAGATTTCGACTGGCCTCCACCTGAATCTCCTTTTCATCCGAGAAGGAACAAAAAGCGCCCCGCTCGGCACCAACGCAAGACATGGCCAGATTCAATCCCTTGATCATCACTGCTTCGGGTGTTCTGACTTTCGCCAGCGCAGCCCCTGCCTCGACGAGTGTATCCACAACCAGGTCTTCTTGGGATTTCTCGATCACATAGGGCTTGAGATCGTGCGGAAAGAGGGATTCATTGACTTTGGAAAAGACCTTCCATGCATCGGTCAGGACGCCTAACCCCCGGTCGCGTTGGGATTGCTCTATGAGCAACCGACCGTAAAGAACCTTTGTATGGGCCGATTCTATTCTGGCGCCAGCTTGTTCGAGCAGGTCGAGGCTTTCTTCGAGCAGGTCCAAGTCTTCTTTATCGGTCTGATGGTCCATCCTTCGGGATAAGACCTTAAATCGCAACGCCACCCCTTTCATGTATGTATCTGGGAAACCGAGCAACCGCTCCAACTCTGTGTGGAAGTTGATTTCCGGATGGCGCATGTCGGCGCGGTCGAGTGCCTGCAGGTATTCGAGACACCAGGGCCCCTTATGGTGGGACCAATGAAGCCTTGTCGAGTATTCCACAGCGGCTTGGTGGCGGCGAAAACATTCCGTCAAGTCCCCTTTCCTGTAAACCAAGTAGGCCATGGCATGATTGGCCGCCCAGAGAACCATAAGGCCAAGTTGGTCTTCGCTATGTTCTAACAGACCGGACAAGATGGGGTCCGCCTCCTTCAAATACCCGGCGTCTATGAGGGCAAGAGAGGCCATGAGGTTTGCCCAAATGACCGTTTTCCCGTCCCCCAATTTTTGCGCAGCGTCCCGAACTTCCTGGATAAGACCCAACCCCCTCCCTGTCTGCCCGCATATGCAGTAATACCAGCCCAGTGTGGCGCAAGCCCTCAGAGTGGCCGGATCACCCTTGATCTCCTCCAGGTTGCCGATAGCCGCTTCATACCTTTCGACGGCCTCTCCAATCCGCCCTTCCCAAGCGAGGAAGTCCGCGGTGCTCACCGCCACCCAATGACGGAGTTCTTCGTTGTCCAGTTCGCCGGCTATCTGCCAGGCTTCATCGGAGAGGCGGCCCGCTTGGGGGTGATTGCCTTCCAGTGAGCAGATATGCGCCTCGTAAACGTAGCACTTGACGGCATCTGACAGAGCGGTGAGCTCGAGTGCGTATTGCCGGGCCTTTCCGGCCAGTAACTTGCTTTCCGGGAAGGACATGAGATGGCTCCGGGAAGAGAGGAGCCCCAGAGCTGCCTCGATATATATGCGTTGGTCGTCAGCTTTCATGCAGCGATCAGGCAGGGCTCCGAGCACCATCTTAAAGCCGGCAGCGGCCAGTTCCCTTTGGTTCTGCTCCCGAGAAAACCTGGCGCCCTTGAGCAGGCATTCAGGATCCACAGGGTGACCGGAAACCTGATGAAGATGCATCAACCCTATCCATTTCTCAGGGCCATCTGCTGCGCGCTCCTGATAATAAGAAAAGAGCTTGCTGGCCAGTTTTCCAACCATGGCAGCATCAATCTGTTTGAGGAATGCTGAAGCAGCCTTTTCATCTTGGTACCTATAGTGTCCCGGCTTTTCCTTGAGCAAGGAGATGAGGATTCCGGCGTCGGCCATTCTTTCCAACCTGGAGAGAAGATCAACCGGGCTGTAGGGGGTAACTTTAACGAGAAGATCAAGATTAACCGGCGGAGCAATGATGGCCAGGAGAACCATGAGTTCACAATCAACCGGATCTGCCTGTTGCCAAAATAAGCCATATTCCATCAGCAGCTACCCTCCAAATTTACCAGAGAGACACTGTGAATTGAGAAAGCAACTCTGAAGCCTTTATTTGCAAACAGCCTAGCATTCTACTTAGAACTATCCAAATAGCAAGAATTTATCTTATTTGGATACCTCGCTTTTTCTTAAAGCAGGAGATCCAATGTGTTTTGGCTAACGACTTCAGCTAGTTAACTAAATGCTCTTTGGTGGCATTCTGCATGCAAGTTCGCAAACCCTTAAAGCAAGAGAGAAACACGTGAGATCACTTTAGAGGATCTTTCAGAAAGGAGAATAAATCAGGATGGTAGGCATAACGTCTTATGGAGCTTATGTCCCTTGGCTACGGCTTGAGCGTAAAGCTATTCTCAGGCAAAACGCCTGGTACGCCCCGGCAACAGCAATGGTAGCCCAGGGGGAGCGATCCTTATGCAACTGGGATGAAGACAGCCTTACGATGTCGGCAGCAGCCGCTCGCGACTGCCTGGCAGGTAAGGACAAAAACCAAGTAGGGGGTTGTTACTTGGCCTCCACCACGCTTCCTTTTGCGGACCGACAAAATGCCGGCATTCTTGCCACAGCAATGAATCTCAATGAAAATATTTTTGCGGACCGACAAAATGCCGGCATTCTTGCCACAGCAATGAATCTCAATGAAAATATCGTTACTGCCGATTTCACTTCGTCTCTGAAGGCCGGCACCAGCGCACTGGTCACTGCCTTGGGCGTGATCAGGGGCGGGAGTCAAAAGAGCATGCTCGTCGTTGCTTCAGATAGCCGGGAAGCCCGGCCTGCATCCGCACACGAGATGTTGTTTGGCGATGGCGCTGCGGCAGTCCTGGTAGGCACGGAGGTTTGGCGATGGCGCTGCGGCAGTCCTGGTAGGCACGGAGGGCGTGTTGGCTGAATTCGAGGATGCCTATTCGCTTTCATATGATTTCGTAGACCATTACCGGGGATTCGGGAAGATCTTTGACTACAATTGGGAGGAACGGTGGGTCCGAGATCAAGGTTATTCCAAGATCTTGATTGAGGCTATTTCCGGGTTCTTGAAGAAAACCGGCTTGACCGTAGAACGGGTGGATAAGCTTATATTCCCATGCCCCTTCAAAGCCGAACACGCCAAAATCGCCAAACGCTTGGGCTTCCTTCCCGAAAAAGTCGTGGATAGTCTCCACGCGGTTTGTGGTGAAACCGGAACAGCTCATCCCCTGCTGATGTTGGCTTCCGCCCTGGATCAAACGCAACCCGGACAGCGAATTGTGTTGGCCGGATTTGGACAGGGTGCAGATGTCCTGAGTTTCGTTGTTACTGATCAGATCAGGGTTCGCGGATCGCGCCATGGGCTCACGGGAACCCTGTCGATTAAGAACACCTTGGATCATTACCCCAAGTTTCTTTTTTTCCGGGATCTGGTCCCGAAAGATACCGGTATGCGAAGTGAAGCACCAAACCAGACGGCTTTGACCGTCCTCTGGAGAAAGCGAAAAATGATTCTGGGTCTTGTTGGGGGGCGATGTCGCGAATGCGGAACTCCCCAGTTTCCCAAAACGGATATCTGTGTCCGTCCGGATTGCAACCGGGTAAGCACTCAGGAGGATCACCCGTTTGCGGACCTCCCTGCCCGGGTCATGACCTATACGGGCGATATGCTGAGCGCTTGCCCTGATCCGCCCGCTATTTACGGGATGATTCAGTTCGAGGGAGGAGGACGGTTCATGGCTGATTTCACCGACTGTCGACTGAAAGACATCCAGGTGGGCATGCCGGTCCGCCTCTCCTTTCGCAAGCGATACCATGATTCGAATCGGGGTTTCACCGGTTATTTCTGGAAGGCCATACCGCAGGTATAGAGTAACCGTTGAGAGTTGTATTTCAGGAACGGGAGGAGAAGACGAGTGGCTAATGGCATCAGAGACAAAGTGGTCATTCTGGGTATGGGCTGTTCACGCTTCGGAGAGCGTTGGGACGTGGGAGCAGAAGAACTCATGATAGAGGCCTTTGTGGAATGCCTTCAGGACGCTGGCATTGGTAAAAACGACATCCAGGCTGCATGGCAAGGAAATTGTATTGATTTCCTCAGTGTCGGGCAGAGCGCGATTCCAATGGCCACCACCTTGCGCCTGCCCTATATCCCCGTCACCCGGGTGGAAAACTATTGTGCCACGGGCACCGAGGCGTTTCGAGGGGCGGCGTATGCCGTAGCTTCAGGAGCCTACGATATTTGCCTGGCCTTAGGATTCGAAAAACTCAAAGACGCAGGATACGGAGGCTTGCCGCCTATGGGCTCTGATGCCGGTACGTTGAACTGGTTGTGGTGGCCCAATGCGAGTTTCCCCGGCTCCTTCGCCCAATTGGCCAGCGCCTACCGCGCCAAACACAATGTCTCGGAAACCGACCTCAAACGTGCCATCGGACACGTATCGGTGAAGAGTCACGCCAACGGAGCTTTGAGCCCCAAAGCCCATTTGCGCCAGACCATCACGTTGGAACAGGTCCTGGCGGCCCCTATTGTCGCCCATCCCTTGGGGCTCTTTGACTGCTGCGGGGTCAGTGATGGCGCTGCCTGTGCCATAGTCACAACCCCTGAGATCGCGCGTGACCTCGGCAAGAGGGACCTGGTAGCGGTGAAAGCCATACAACTTGCTCTCAGCAGCGGGGAGGAGATGGCTTACAACGAATGGGCCGGGGACCACCTTGTCACTACCAGCAAGTGCAGCCTTCGGGCCTACGAGGAAGCGGGGATACGCAAGCCGAAGGAGGAAATCAGCTTGATGGAAGTCCACGACTGCTTTTCCATCACCGAAATGGTGACCTACGAGGATCTCCATGTCTCCGAACGCGGGCAGGCTTGGAAAGATACCCTGGATGGGTTCTATGACCGGGGCGGGAAGATCCCCTGCCAGGTCGACGGGGGGCTGAAATGCTTCGGCCATCCCATCGGAGCCTCCGGGCTGCGTATGATCTACGAAATTTACTTACAACTTCTGGGGCGGGCCGGAGAGCGACAATTAAAAGACCCCAGACTTGGGCTCACCCATAACCTGGGTGGACTGCCCCATATGAACGTCTGTGCGATTTCAATCTTCGGAAGATATGGAGATTGAATCGGACTCCAAGCTGTGAATGTAGGACACGGTGATGTTTCAAACCGCCATCACCGAGTTGTTCGGGGTCAAGCACCCCATCTTCTGCGCCAGGAATACTGGGTCCATGAGAATTTCAAAGCCATGCTCGAACGGATGGCGGAAGAGGCCCGGCCCGCCCTCGAGAGAATGAGGCGGAAACTTGCCCCTGCTTGATGACCAAAATCGAAACGAGTCGAGATCCGGATGCTAAAGATCAACAGCCTCGAAGTGGTCTACAACGACGCGATCCTGGTCCTGAGAGGGATCTCCATCCAGGTCCCCGATGCGGGAGTGGTCACGCTTCTCGGGACCAATGGGGCGGGCAAATCCACGTTGCTTCGCGCGATATCGGGCCTGTTGCCCTACCAATACGGGGCCATCCCCAAAGGCAATATCGAGTTCCAGGGTATTGCGATCCATCGGATGCGTCCGCCCGCCATCGTTCGCCTGGGGATCACCCAGGTCCCGGAAGGGCGGTGCATTTTCGCCGAACTGACGGTCTGGGAGAATCTCCGCGCCGGGGCCCACTCTCGGGAGGAGGGGAAGGCGGAGATCGAGAGCGACCTCTCGGCGGCCCTTTCCTATTTCCCGGCTTTGCGCGAACGATTGAAGCTCCGGGCCGGCTACCTGAGC
>JALOPA010000535.1 GCA_025454125.1 Thermodesulfobacteriota bacterium | reverse complement strand
GCCTCTCTGTTGGGCCTGTTCTTTAGCTTTTTCTTTCACTCTTTCTTTTTTGCGCTTGCGCCGACGGTCAATTTCCCTTTTGCGTTCTGCTTTCTTGTGTTTAGCCATGCAAACCTCCGTTGTTTAACAAGTTCCCAAAATGCCTAAAATGGGAAGGACAAGACAGAATAGTAGTCAGATGCAAGTATTAGAAGATCGGGGCGTTACAGTCAATGAGAAAAACATCACCGGCTACCGACGGCAGACCGCCGACCGCAGACGGCCGAGTGTGCTTGTTACTTGCTTTTCAACTTTAGACACTTTAGCCGAAGGCCCTGAGCTCCGTCGAAGGGGCACTTTAGCACACTTTAGGCATTTCTTCTCACTCCTTGCTCTTTGTGCTCTAAGCTCCCTGCTCTTTGCTCTACGCTGAAGCGGAACGACCGCAGACCGCCGCAAGAAGCGTAACAACGGACAACTGATAACGAACAGCCGACAATGTGCGCTTTTCATGTTGATTCCCACGTTCGATTCTCGTATATTTTCCCAGCAACTAGACGATGTGACTACTTATTCGGGGTGGTGGAGAGATGGCAAAAGTAACCAAGAAAAGCAAAGACCTGGTATCCCTTGAGCCCAAAAAAGATCAGTTCATGGGCTTCTGGTTTCAGGACAGCATCGAGTTCGTGCCCGGCTGCACCTTGAACGTGAAGATCAAAGATTTCCTGTGCCGCACCCGCTCCAAGTTCCAGGACATCTGGGTTGTGGAAACTCATGGGCTCGGAAGAATGCTGGTGATTGACGGGGTGACCATGCTCACGGAGTTCGATGAGTTCGCCTACCACGAAATGATCAGCCATGTCCCTTTGCTCGTTCATCCGAAACCTTCCCGGGTCCTGGTCATCGGTGGCGGAGACGGTGGGGTCGTTCGCGAGGTCCTCAAGCACCCGGAGGTGGAATCCGTTCACCTCTGCGAAATCGACAAGAAAGTGGTGGATGTTTGCCGCGAGTACCTGCCCTCTCAGGCCGGTTCACTGGATGACCCGAGGGTGAAGATTTTTTATGAGGACGGGGCCAAGTTCGCCGAAGACCGGCCCGGGTCTTATGAGGTCATTATTGTAGATTCGACGGATCCCTTCGGCCCGGGGCAGATTCTGTTCCAGAAGCCTTTCTTCCTGAGCATGAAAAAGGCCCTCACCCGCTACGGAATCGCCGTGACCCAGTGCGAATCGATTTACCTCCATCGCCAGGTCATAGAAGGGGTCTTTTCTTTTGCGAGGAAGCTCTATCCGGTCACGGGATATTACTTCACGGTCGTTCCAACGTACCCGAGCGGGCTCATCGGTTTCAGTTTCTGTTCCATGGGAAGAGATCCGATCCGTGACCTCGATGAAGCAAGGGCGCGAAAGCTCAAGGGACTGCGATACTACTCGCCTGAGATTCATCGTGGCGCGTTTGCCCTTCCCCGCTTTGCCTCCCAGTTCATAAAAGCGTAGAGCATAGAGCAAAGAGCGGAGAGCATAGAGTAAAAAAACAACATTGCATAAATCCGGCATGGGTTTTTGCGAAATCAAAACGGGGCGAGAATTACCCCGTGACTGCCCTCTTTCTGTGGTTTCCACCGGGTGTTGTATCCTGTCATGCCCGCGCAGGCGGGCATCCAGTCCTTACCAATCCGCATGGATTCCCGCCTTCGCGGGAATGACAGCCGAAGAGTAGGAGAACTTATTGCAACGTTGGGGTTAACTCCCCGCTCTTTGCTCTTTGCTCTCAGCTATTGTTGGTCGGCGGTCTGTCGTCGTTTACCGGCTATCGCGTCGATGGCGAGGGAGAGGAAGAAACCGACGCCGGCGACCATGATGATCGTGGCGCCGGAGGCGAGGTTGAACTGGTAGGAAACGAAGAGGCCCACAAGGGTGAACACGGCGCTCAGAATGGAAGCCAGCGCCATCATCCTGCGAAGGGAACTCGTGTATTTCTCCGCAATGTAAGGGGGAATGGTGAGAAGGGCAATGACCAGAATGAGGCCCACCACACGGATGATCATCACCACGGAAAGGGAAATCAGGGCTAGAAGGACGAAGTAGAGGGCTCTCACCGGAATGCCGACCACGAAGGAGAACTCCTCGTCATAGGACATGGCCACCAGCTCTTTGTAAAAGTAAAAGACGAACACGAGGACCAGCAGATTGAGACAGAGCATATACCAGAGGTCGGAGACCGGCACCGATAGAATGCTCCCGAACAGATAGCTCATCAAATCCACATTGTAACCAGGCGTGAGTTCACTGAAGATGATGCCCAGGGCCATGCCCACGGCCCACATCACCCCGATGATCGTGTCGGCCCTCTCCTTGCTCTTGATGCTCGCAACGCCCATGACCATGGAAATCACGACGGAAAAGATCGTCGCTCCAAGCGCCGGGGATACCCCAAAGTAGAGGCCAAGCCCGATTCCGCCGTAGGCGGCGTGGGCGATCCCGCCTGAGATGAAAACAATTCTGTTCACCACAACGAGGGTGCCGAGAATCCCGCAGATGAGGCTCACCAGCAACCCTGCGGCCAAGGCGTTTCTCATGAACTCGAACTGAAGCGCCTCCCACACGGCTATTCCTCCCCGTGGGTGTGAAGCACCCGGTGAGGCAGTCCGTGGGCAACCAGATCCACAGGACACTGGTAGGCCATGTCGATCATTTTCTGGGTAATCTGGCTTCCCTCGTGAAAGATGAAGTGCTTGTTCACGCAGGCAATGGACTTCATGTAGCTGGACACGACGCCGATGTCGTGGGTGATCACGACGATGGTCACCCGCTTGTTGAGTTCTTCCAGGATATCGTAGAGAGTGACCTGGAATTCGGGATCAATGCCTGCTGTCGGCTCGTCCAAAAAGAGGATTTCAGGGTCCGTGGCCAGAGCCCTTGCGATAAAGACCCTTTGTTTCTGGCCCCCGGAGAGTTTTCCCATCAGCTTGTGGCGATGCGGCCACATCCCCACTTTTTCCAAGGCCTGCCTGACCTTGTCCTTGTCCTCACCGGTGTATCTTCTGCCGATTCCGGCCCTTGAAAGCCGGCCCATGAACGCCACATCCAGAACGGAGATGGGGAAGGCCCTGCTGAGGTCCATGCTCTGAGGAACATACCCCACCCTGCGGCTTGCCGCATTCGGCTCCAGCCCGAGGATTCTGATCGTACCCCGGTCCGGCCGCAAGAGCCCCAGCATGAGCTTCACGAGGGTGGTCTTTCCCCCGCCGTTCGGACCGATAATGCCGAGGAACTCCCCCTGCTTCAGGCTGAAACTCACATCCTTCAGGACTTCGCTTTTCTCGTAGGAAAAGCAGACCCCTTCCAACTCCATGGCATAA
>JALOPA010000534.1 GCA_025454125.1 Thermodesulfobacteriota bacterium | reverse complement strand
CGCTTCAAGCGTTTGAGAAGGGAGAGAAAAGCATGGACCAGACAGCGAGAGGAAGAAAGATTATTTTGGCGGTGGCGCCGGTGGGCAGAAAGGTGGATCCCCCGGCTTTCAACCCGCTCACTCCGGAAGACATTGCCAAACAGGTGGCGGGATGCGGGAACGCCGGAGCCAGCATGGTCCATCTCCACGTCCGCGACAAAGCGGGACAACAGACCGAAAAGCTCCGGGATTTCTCCAGGACCTTGGATCTCATCCGCGAGAGTTCGGATATCGTCATTCAGGGTTCCACAGGCGGGCTTTCAACGCTCACGCTGGAGGAGCGGTGCGTGGCCCTGAATGACCCGAGGGTCGAGGTGGCTTCGCTGAACATGGGGTCGGTCAATTTCGGCGAGGACGTTTACATCAACAGAGTGCCTGACATCCGGTATTGGGCGGGGCGCATGGAAGCGGCCAACGTCGTGCCGGAGTTGGAAGTTTTCGAGGTGGGGATGATGCCTGCCGTGCGGCATCTGGTTCAGGAAGGGGTGCTGAAACCGCCGTGCCGCTTCAACTTCTGCCTGGGGTTTCACTGGGCCTTGCCGGCGGAGCCCAAAAGCCTTTTCTTCATGACGTCCCTGCTGAAGGAAAACGAAGAGTGGGGAATGATTCATGACGGCATGACGGACCTGTCGCTCCTCGCCGCAGCGGTGGCCATGGGCGCACGATCCATCCGTGTGGGATTCGAAGACAGCGTGTTTTATGCGCCGGGAAAGGTAGCGAGGACCAACCCTGAGCTGGTTGAAAAGGCCGTGTCCCTGGTCCGGCAGATGGGATTTGAGCCGGCGTCTCCGAAAGAGGCAAGAGAGATGCTGGGCATTGAGAAAAAGTAACGAGTGACGAGATCGGCAAAGAAACTTGTCACTCGTTACTCGTCACTTGTCACTTGTCTTTCAATAGTGTTCTTTGCCTCTGGCAATAGGATACCGGCGGCCGTAACCGAAGGCCTTGCTGGTCACCTTGAGGCCGGGAGCAGCCTGCCTTCGCTTGTATTCATTCATCCCAATTCGACGCAGCACATCCCTCACGGTTGAAGGGTCATAGCCCAGGGCGACGATGTCGTCGAAGGCGAGGTTTTTTTCGATGGCGGCATCGAGGATTCCATCGAGGACGTCATAGGGTGGCAGGCTGTCCTGATCCGTCTGGTTGGGTCTCAGTTCGGCGGACGGGGGACGTACGATGACCCTGGCCGGAATGATTTCCCCTTCTTGGTTAATGTGCTGAGCCAGTCGATACACCAGAGTCTTGGGAATATCCGAAATCACGGCCAATCCGCCGTTCATGTCGCCATAAATGGTGCAGTAACCTACCGCGGTTTCAGACTTGTTCCCCGTGCTCAGGAGCATGGCGCCGAACTTGTTGGAAAGCGCCATCAGAAGGCTCCCGCGAATCCTGGCCTGGATGTTCTCCTCCGTCTCATCCGGCGGAAGGCCCTTGAAGGCTTCCGCGAGACTACGGGTGTAGGAGATGAAAATATCGTTGATCGGGATCTCCACGAATTTGATTCCCAGGTTTCGGGCGAGAGTTCGCGCGTCGTCCCGGCTCATCTGGGAGGTGTAGGGAGAGGGCATGCTCACGCCGGTCACGTTTTCAGAGCCAAAGGCTTTCTGGGCAATCACCGCGACAAGAGAGGAATCAATGCCGCCGCTCAGACCAATGAGCACGCTCTTGAATCCGCATTTGACGACGTAATCCCTTGTGCCCATCACAAGCCCGCAAAGAACCGACTCTTCCTCCGTGGGCCAGGGTCCCTTGAGTTCTTCGTAGCGCTTTTCGCTGTCCCATAGGAGAAGGTCCGGCTCGAACTCTTTGCCCTGGAGGATGAGTTTGCCGCTCCGATCCACCACCATGCTGGCCCCGTCAAACAGGAGGTCATCGTTGCCTCCCACCTGGTTGCAATAGAGGGTGGTCACTCGGATGTGGGTGGAAATCTTTTCAAGGATCTTTTGGCGCACCGCTCTCTTGTTCAGGGTGTAGGGAGAGGCGGACAGGTTCACGAGAATGTCCATTCCCTGTCCTGCCAGGTCCTCGGCCGGGTCCAGGCCATACCGAGGAATCCCTTCGACATCTCCCACGTTCCAGATGTCTTCGCAGACGGTCACCCCAATTCTCTTGCCCTCCAACTGGAAGGCGAGACTCTCTGAAGCAGGTTCAAAGTAGCGGGTCTCATCAAAGACATCGTAGGTCGGCAGGAGCCTCTTGCCGGCCATACCCAGGATCCTGCCGTCGTTTATGAGGGCCACCGCATTGATGAGCGCCTTTCCCGTGCTCCGAGGGTTCCTGTCCACATATCCGCACAGAACATGAATGCCCCGCACTTTGGCGGCAAGGTTGTCCAGGACCCTGAGATTTTCTTTTATGAACGCAGGCCTCTCCAGCAGATCCTTGGGAGGATAGCCCATGAGGGACAGCTCGGGGAACACCGCCAGAGAACCCCCGGCCCTTTTCGCCTGCTCCACGGCATCCAGAATCAAACCCGTGTTGTGCGCGAAGTCACCGATGATGGGATTGATTTGGCAGAGTGCGATTTTCATTGGGAATGCCTAAAATGCGCCAAAATGCCCAAAGTGCCTAAAATTACAGAAGAGAGAATATAAGAAGAAACCCCTTACCACGAAAACACGAAAGTGGGAAAACACGAAAGAAGAGAGGGTTAAATAGAACCATAGGTCATTTTTCGTGCCTTCCAGCTTTCGTGCTTTCGTGATGGATTTTCTTTAGGTCTTTCTGCAGCTGACAACTGACCACTGACCATGGACGACGGACAACGTGCCACCTGCAACAAGCAACCTGCACCCGTTAAATGGCTTTTGCCGCCTCCTCTATGGCTCCAATGATTTTCGGAATCTGCTGGTCCATGTGAATGTTGATGGCGATCGAAAGCGTCCGGGACATAATCTCCGCTGTCCTGGGCAGCGCGTCCTTGGCGAAGGCGGCTCTCACGGCACCGGACTCCCCTTTGAAGGGATACCCGTTGCCGGTTAAGCTCTTGCCTCCCAGCAGATGCTCCCACTGCTCGTAATAGTGCCAGGTGTTCTCGTACCAATAGATCGCTCCTGCGCCGGCGTCGGCCATGGCTTTGTTAAAGGCTTTCGCCTTCTGCGCCGTGGGAAGAAAGAACGTGATGAAGGTCGCGGTGTCGCCTTCAGGGTCAGGGATCTCCCTGAACGTGATCTGATCGATTTTGGCGAGCGCTTCCTTTATTCTGGCCTTGTTCTTCCTCTGGCTGGGCAAAATGACGGGCTCCAGCTTACGAAACTGGGCAAGCGCCACTGCTCCCTGGAGTTCGCTCATCCTGAAATTCAC
>JALOPA010000533.1 GCA_025454125.1 Thermodesulfobacteriota bacterium | reverse complement strand
ATTTGCGTCTGTCCCTCGACGTTGTGGAAAGATTGGGTCATCAAGGAGCGTTGAAAACATGGGCAAAATCACTCTGATCACCGGAGGAGCCAGAAGCGGAAAGAGTTCATTCGCTCTTTCTCTTGCGCTCCGAAACTATTCAAAGCGCGTTTTCGTCGCCACGGCCGTACCCTTTGATCAGGAGATGAAAGAGAGGATTTCCGGGCATCGCAAAGAGCGGGGCGATCATTTCCGCACCATCGAGGAGCCCGTTGAACTTTCCCGTGTGCTCACCGATTTGCCGGGAGGCACGGAAGTGGCTGTCGTCGATTGCCTCACGGTGTGGCTTGGGAATCTCTATCATCATTTCCAGGACACCGAAGAAAAGGTTCGGATGCGGGTCGAGGACTTTCTCGAACATCTGGATCAACCAGTCTCCGATCTCATCCTGGTGACCAATGAGGTCGGATGGGGGATTGTCCCTGAAAACCCTCTGGCTCGATCCTTCAGGGATGTGGCCGGATATCTCAACCGGCGTGTGGCCCAGAAGGCAACAGACGCCTGTCTCCTTTGTTGTGGGATCCCTCTCACTCTGAAAGGAGAACCTCCACGTGGATAAACCGGGCTTTGCCGTTTCCCCTGTGGCGAATAAGCATCTTGAGAAGGAGGTTGTAGACCGTCTCAACAACCTGACAAAACCAATAGGGAGTCTCGGAAGGCTGGAAGAGTTTGCCCTCCGCTACTGTCTTTGCAGGGGCAAAGCCCACGCCCCACTCTCCCGGATGAAGATATTCACCTTTGCAGGAGATCATGGGATAACAGAGGAAAACATCACCCCCTACCCCAGTGAGGTCACCTACCAGATGGTGCTGAACATGGTACAAGGAGGCGCGGCCATCAGCGTGATGTGCAAAAAAGCGGGAATTGACTGTGCCGTTGTTGACATGGGCGTCAAGGCGAGTTTTCAGGACTTTCCCGGACTTCTGATAAGGAAAATCGCTCCTGGGACCAGGAACTTCAAGAAAGAGCCGGCCATGAGCGATGAAGAGTGCCTGAAAGCGCTTGATGTCGGACAGAACCTTGCTCAAGGATCCGACTGCGATCTCCTGGGTGTCGGGGAGATGGGAATCGGCAACACCTCCTCAGCATCCGCGCTCTACAGCCTCTTGCTTGATTTGGATCCGGAGGACACCATCGGTGCTGGAACCGGGTCGGTCGGAGTCCTTCTGGAAAAAAAGCGTCAAGTGGTCCGTGATGCTGTCCTGTTCCACAGAAAAGAGTGGGATCACACCCCTCTGGAGGCATTGAAGCGGGTCGGAGGATTTGAGATTGCCGGCATGACAGGCATGATCCTTGGTGGAGCCCGAAGCCGCATCCCAGTGGTGATAGACGGATTCGTTGCAACGGCTGCCGCCCTTATCGCCATGAAGATGACGCCTGCGGTCAAGGACTACCTCTTTTTCGCTCACGCTTCTGCCGAGCAATTTCACAAACCCTTCCTTGCCTTCCTGGGTATCGAACCGATTCTCTCCCTGGAAATGCGCCTTGGCGAGGGAACGGGATCCGTGCTGGCCATGCAAATTATCGCCCAGGCCATGGAGTGCTATCACCATATGGCGACTTTTGATTCAGCAGGGGTGTCGGGAAAAGAACAATAGACCCGACCCCCGGTTGACAACGGACAACAGAGATATGTTACGAGCAATGGGCACAGCTTTTCGCACCCTGACTATCCTACCCATCCCCGGGAAAGACACAGAGACTTTCTCTCGATCCCTGTGTTTTTTCCCGCTCGTGGGCGCTCTGCTCGGATTCGTCGTTCTCCTCGTGGACTACGCGGCCTTAGCCATTGGGTTTAAGCATCCCTTTGTTTCGGCTCTCCTCTCTATGACCCTTGTCACCTGGCTTACAGGAGGCTTGCACATCGACGGCTTGGGAGATGTCGCGGACGCGTTCGGAGGAGGGAAGAGCAAGGAACACATCCTCCAGTTGCTGAAGGACCCTGCCATGGGATCTTTCGGGGTCTGTGCCATTGTTTTTGATATCCTGATCAAAGCATGGTGCTGGGAGTTCTTTCTTGAAAAGGGAAACCCCTGGTTCATTTTCTGGAGCTTTGTGTTTTCCCGATCCATGCAGGGTGTTGCTATCGCCTTTATCCCCAATGCCCGCGCTGAAGGCATTGCTGCTCCCTTCGGACAAGGCGGGAAATCTGCGAGGATATCCGTCATCTTTGCTTACTTAGTTACCGGGCTCGCAGCAGCATGGCTTTTGTCCCCTCCCGCTGCCCTGGTCTGTGCTCTGTGCTCCCTTGCAGTCACCCTGGTCTTCGGGTTTTACTGCTGGAGAAAACTTAAAGGCATTACAGGCGACTGTGTAGGCGCAATAAACGAGCTTGCAGAGATCAGTGTGTTGTTGGGTGGAATGGTTCTTCTGAATGGAGTACTGGAGTGATGGAGTACTGGAGCAATGGTGGGACAGCTTAGAATCCTGGCTTTCATTGTGGTCGCGGTTTTGACGATCCTGTGGGCGGCGGCAGCTCACCCTGCAACCTTTAAAGACGCCCTTGGGAGAGAGATCCCTGTGCCGGCCCCGCCCAAGCGGCTGATTGCCCTCGCTCCAAACCTGACGGAAATCCTCTACGCCTTGGGCCTGGGAGACCGCGTTGTGGGTGTAACAGACCACTGCAACTATCCGCCTGAAGCAAGCCTGAAACCAAAGGTGGGGAGCTACGTCCACCTCAACGTGGAGCAGATCATCAGCCTTTCACCCGACCTTGTCATAGGGACGGTGGACGGGAATGAACGTTATGTCCTCGACCTGCTTGAACAGGCACACATTAAAGTCTTTTTTGTGAATCCCAGGAATGTGAGACAGGCGATCGAGACGATTTCCGCTCTCGGGCTTGTTTGCGGTCTGCCGGAGAGAGCCCGCCAGATAGCCGACGCGCTCACTCTGCGGGTGAATCGTGTTGTCGAGGCCGTAAGGGACAGGACAAGGCCTCTGGTTTTTCTCCAGATCAATATTCAACCGATCATGAGCGTGAACAGAAACACGGTTCACCACGATCTCATCCGTCTGGCAGGCGGCGACAACATGACCGCTGACGAGCCTGTGACCTACCCTAGAATCGGTCTGGAGGAAGTCATTCGCAGAAAACCGGAAGTCATTCTCGTTTCCTCCATGGAAAGGGAAGGAAGGTTCGAAAAAGCGAGACAGGAACCTGATAGACTCCGATCTCATTGACCGACCTTCTCCCCGGGTTGTAGACGGTCTTGAAATCATGGCAAAGCTCCTTCATCCGGAAGCCTTTCGATGAATAGGTGTGCCACGGACAAGCAGAGCTTGTCCGTGGCACCCACTGCGTTGAATGATCAATGTTTAAATGCTCAATGACCAATGATTCACTCCATAAGCCTCCTTTGACACCTGGCAGGGTTTTTCGTCTGTCCCTGATCATGGCTCTTGTCCTGATTCTTGTC
This sequence comes from Thermodesulfobacteriota bacterium, assembly GCA_025454125.1. The sequence goes on along the minus strand of JALOPA010000533.1, from coordinate 36 downwards.
GGAGCGGCTTCCCTGCTTATCGGCACAGCGGAAGTG
>JALOPA010000532.1 GCA_025454125.1 Thermodesulfobacteriota bacterium | reverse complement strand
ATGTCGAGGAATTCCCTCCCTCGCGGGAAAGCGTGGCCCCTCCACTTCAGATAAGCGAGAAAAAGAAGCCCCGCGGTCAGAAACCGCAGACCTCCGAACAGTCCCGGAGGAATGGTTCTCACTCCGATCCGGATCGCAAGATAGGTCGTCCCCCAGAACAGGCAAACCGCTCCCCACGCCGCATAGGCGCTGATTTTTTCTTTTCGGCTTAGCGTTCGAAGTTCCATAGTTCTCGACCGGAAATCGGACCAAATCCACACCATCGCCTATCCACCACAGAGACGCAGAGAAGAGGGTCTTTGCCCATTCGCGGGAGATACCGCGAATGGGCATGGCGCTCGTCCGCCTTCAGCGGAGTGTGGTGATTGAGGCAAATCCAACTCTTTCACTTGCGGTATCTCCCGGCAAATGAAAGAGTTGCATCGCTCTGTGTCCTCTGGCTGCCCCGCCATAGCTTAGCCGGCGATGGCGGGTGCCTCCGTGGTGAATAGGTCCTGACTATGGCAAATCATCGATCCAGGAGCCGGGGTTGAGCCACTTTTCGCTCACCTTTTTCAGCTCACCGGTGCCTTGGTACTGGTTCAAGAAATTTTGCACCCAGTTGATCAAGAGGGTATCTTCTACCATGGCGATGCCCAGGGGTTCGAAGGTGAGAGCCGACTGCCCTGCGATGAGGCCCTTCTTCGTATCTCGGTAAGCAGTGAGTGCACAAAACTGAAAATCCGCCACAATCACATCGATCTTGTTCCTGAGAAGAAGGTCAATGCCCTCCTCGTAAGAACCGAACAAGGTCAATTTTGCCTTGGCCATGGACGTCTCGGCGAATTTCTGGCTTGTGGAATCCTTCAGTGCCCCGACCTTTACTTCCGGTGCGTCCAGTCCCTTCGCTTCTTTCAAGGCGGCAAATCTCGCTTCCACAGCGAGGATTCCTTTTCCTGTCACGACGTATGGACCAACAAAGGCGACTTTCTTGTTGCGTTCAGCCGTTACCGTCATGCCCGAGAGGATCATGTCCACCTTGCCCGCCTCAAGCGCAGGAAGAAGATCGGCAAAGGGCATCTGGGCGAATTTCAGTTTGACGCCCATCGCGTCGGCCATGGCTTTCGACAGGTCCACATCCAACCCTATCAGTTCGCCCTTCTTGTTGACCGCACTCATGGGCGGCTGTGTGCCGCTCGTGCCGACCACCAGCTCCCCTTTCTTCAAGATGCGCTCCATGGAGGAACCGGCTGAAGCATTCGCAGCAAGAGCAAGAGACAAAGCAACCAGTAACGAAACGAAGAAGAACATTTTTTTCATTGAGCCTCTCCTTTCAGGTAACGTTTTTTTGTTCGGGGCATATCCTAAGGTTCATCTGCGCAACTTCAGGTTCTAGTGCGTTCACAAAAGGCCGTCACCCCGGCAAAAGCCGGGGTCCAGAGCATCTGTAACGCTCTCAAAACACTGGATTCCGGCCCATTCGACAAGCCCTTCGGGGACCTCAGGATCCTGAGCAACGTCGAAGGACTCAGGGTCCCGAGCCTTTCGACGGACTTCTTTCGGAATGACGGAATAACCTCATGAGGCTTCTTACTAATCCATCATTATTGGTCATTAACTGATCCCTATTGCGCCTTTTTCCACGTACTGTCCGGATCGAAAAGCTTCATCGCCTGGGCCGCCTTCTCCGTGTTCTTGCCCAGGTCCTTCTGATAAACCACTCCGTCGTGATTCACCATGAAGGTCATGACACCTGATGACCCATACTTGGCCGGATAAGCCACCAGAGCAAACCCTCCGATCATATTTCCCTTCACGATATAATCATAGGCGCCGCCCGGCGCGTTCTTCCCCTGGCCCGTTAGAATGCGATAGTAATATCCGAAAAAGGGCTGTGGTGTCTTTCCTTTCTTGCGGTAGCCCTGATTCTGCGCCACAGCGGCAAGACGGCCCAGAGGGCTCTGCTCCTCGCCCTGTTTCGCCTGCCAGTACAGGCCGTTCTTTTTCCCCTTGTCGCTTCCGAATTTCTGGGCATATTCCAGGAGGCCATCGCTGTCCCGGTCCTTGATCGCATATTCCCGCTGCGCATCCACATAAGCCAGGCAGACCTTCATGGTGCTCAATTCGTTCCTGCCGATCCTTCGCGCCAGAATTTCCTCTCTGCCCGCTTTGGCGTCAAAACGCCACAGGCCGTCTTTTTTCAGAATGGGGATCGGGGAAGGCCAGTCCTCGTTTCCGACCGACAGAACCGCTTTGTCCCCTGTTTGCTCCAACCTGTTCTTCTCCTCGTATTGTTTGACAAATTGCTCGCGCCCTGCTTGGTCCGCTACCGGGTCGCCGGATGAGATAAGATCTTTGCTCCCTGGTCCGAAAATAGCCTCCAGCGTCTTGACATCATTCGCTTTCAAGGCCTCAATCATAGCCTTGACTGCCTCTTCAGGCGAAGCAAACGTGTGCTGCTTCAGGCTCTGCGCATGAGCGGAGCCGAAGATGAACAGGGCAATGAATGCAGCGGCTATAATGAGCGCCCCGCAACGTTTAGACCATGAATCTCTTTTCTCTCTATCAATGTATAGCACCATGGCTTCTTCCTCCCTTTGAAAGTGGGTGAGTGGTTCCAGGTCGGTTACCTGCGGCCGCCTCCGCCACCTCGACCGCCTCCGCCACCTCCCCGGCTGCCTCCGCCACCACCGCCACCTCGGCTGCCGCCGCCGCCACCGCCTCCACCGCTCCCGCGGCTCATGCTGCTTCCACCGCCGCCGCCGCCTCGCGAAGAGGACAGGCTGCTATTCCCGCGACTGCTGAAATCGCGGGTCTGGCTGCCTCGATCATAGCTGCTGAAGGCGCCGCCGTCTCGGCCGGTGCCGGCGCCACCGCGATCCAACGACCCCCCGCCCCTTTGGGATGCGTACTCCTGGCGGCCTCCTGCAGAGCGGTCGCTGACCTGATCTCTTCCTCCGCGGCCTGTATCCTGCCTCCCCATGTCGTCCCGGCCGCGATAGGCATCCCGCGACTGCACATCCCTGGTAGACGCTCCCTTGCCGAATTTGTTGGCCGTGTTCTGGTCTCTGTAAGACGCACCTTTGCGGTGTTCCGGATCATGCTTCCATTCGCCCCGTCCGCCTTGTCCTGATGTCACCTTGTTCTGGTACTTGCTCCGGTCGATGCTGTTGTTGATGTTCGTGTTTTGGTTGATGTTCACATTGACGTCACCGCCGGGTTCGCAGGCTCGACGATGATCGTCTTCGTCTCCTGCTCCACAACGACCTTCTGCTGCTCACTTGTCTTCAAGTTGCCTTCCCCATAAGCCTTGAGGCGCAGCTTCTGAACCGTATCCATCACATCTTTCTGCTGCGCAAGAAAGGCGTCGCCCATCTTCTGGGTCCAGTCCAGCTTGTCGTTCATCATGTCCAGGACCTGAGGGAAATTCACCAGTGACTTGACGCTCGGGTCCCAGTCCTGCTTCTCCAGAGCTGTAGCTAGAGCGTCCCCTTTGAGGTTCTGGTTCGCCTTAGCCCATCGTGCAGCCTGCACCACCTCCAGAGGATAGGTGGATGCCATAAAGATCTGGGCCAGAAGCGAATCCGGATAAAGAGCGATAGGGGCCACGATCTGGTCCAGCTCTTCCTGTTTAAAGGGCTTTTCCCCGCTTTCACCTTGGGCGATGACCCCTTGAGGGGCGACCAGCAGGATCGCCAGAAAAACGACCAATGCCTTCACCAACGGTCTTTTCATCTTCATGCCTCTTCTCCTTCCTGCACCAGGCTTTCCTTCAACCCGTAAAAATAGCAACCTGCGCATTGATAGCTTTGATCTAAAGTAAAGCCGACTCGGCATTTTGCAACGATCAATT
>JALOPA010000531.1 GCA_025454125.1 Thermodesulfobacteriota bacterium | reverse complement strand
CTCATGACGGCCTCTGAAAGGTCCCGCAAGGTAGCCGTTACATTTTCAACCTTAAAGAGGTATTTGTAGGGGTCCTGGATGCGGTATTGGACGATCCATGGAACCAGAGCCACGTTGAGATCACCTGTGAGCATGAGCGATGGATCCTGGGCACCGCCTCCCGCCGCCGACCGCAACCTCGCATCCGATCGGGCGCCACCGACGCCAAACTCCTCCCTGTAAACAGCCGTCACCTTTACCTTGGTCAGCGTCTCTATTCCGGCCGGCAGCTTGAAGTTGAGACCTTGCCGGGTGGTCCTCTCGTACCGGCCGAACCTCTGAATGATCCCTACCTCATCTACACCCACGGTGTAGACCATGGAAGCACCCAGATAGAGCACGAAAGCGGCAATCACGATCACCCACAGCGCCGGAAATTTGCCGCGTGCCCCTTTGATTTTGTTGAAAACCTCGCCCATCTGGGGCGGCACAGCGCCCCCACCGCCGCTGCCTCTTTTCTGCTGCTGCAGTTTGTCCCAATCCCAAGCCATGTAATTCTCCATTCTAAAAGAATAACGTGAAGCGTCACCCCGGCGAAAGCCGGGGTCTAGGTCCTCTGTTTCTTCTGGATTCCGGCCCCTTCGATAAACTCAGGGTCCCGAGCCTGTCGAGGGACTCTCGCCGGAATGACGTTCATATTGCTTTTTTGACTTTTTATGAGACTGTCTTTTTTGGTACCATATAGGCAAATTCCCATGTCGTCAAGCGTTAACGGGAACCGGCCTTTACGGAAACCTGATGGAAACGAATCGAAAAAAAGACTCCCTCACCCCTCTCGGAGACATCCTCTCGGCCCTCCTGGCCGACTCGAATCTTCCTTTCAATCCCCAGGACGCTGCGATCTGGAAGATCTGGGACGAGGTGGTCGGCCCTTCCATCGCAAGAAACGCCCAGCCCCTCTGGATAAAAGACCGGCGCCTCAGGGTCAAGGTCTCAGACCCGATCTGGCTCCAGGAGCTTTCTTATCTGGAGGTTACGGTGAGGGAAAAGCTGAACGCAAAGATGGGAAGGCAAGCGGTGGACAAAATCGAATTCCGCCTCAACTCACGATAGAGAACTCCCCCTGATCCATGACCGGGGGAAGGATCGTCACCCCTCCCTTTCCGCCTCGCGCCCCTTCCACAAGAATCAACTTTGACTCCTCCTCCAAGGACGGGTACACGACCTGTATCCTCTTCGCCTCGAAATCAAAGGCTCTCATCCGCACCAGGAGATCCACCAGGCGACCAGCCGGATAGATCAAGGCCACCCTGCCTTTGGGTTTCAGCACTGCGCTTGCGGCGCTCAGAATGTCATTGAGGGAGGCCATGATCTCGTGCCTGGCGATCGCCCTCCGGCGATCCGGATTGACTCGCCCGCTGCCGGGTTTACGGTAGGGGGGGTTACAGACGACCACGTCGGCCACAGGCTTTCGAAAGGGCGGCTGACGCAGGTCTGCGATCAGCACTCCCATCCGGTCCGAGACTCCGTTCAGAGAGACATTGCGAAGGGCCTGGTCAGCGAGCGACTCTTGGAGTTCGAGAGCGACGGCATAGGCCAGCGGTTTTTCGAGGAGCAGAAGAAGGGAAATGATGCCGCACCCTGCTCCCAGGTCCATGACCACCTCGTTTCGTTTCACGGTCACGAACCGCGATAGGAGTACCGCGTCGATGGAAAAGCGATACCCTCTGGCGGACTGGATCAGGCGAAGCCTGCCGCCCATAAATTCGTCCAGGGTCTCCCCCGGACGAAGCGGGACTTCAGGCGATGGGGATGATTTCATGAGAATCGGTCTTTTTGAAGACAAAAGCCTGAATTTTGAATGACGAAGTCTAATGAACTCGTGAAAAGTCAAAAACCGCTCTTTTTTGTCATTCCCGTAAAGGCGGGAATCCAGTCTTTTCGAGCGCTTCTGGACTCCCGCCTTCGCGGGAGTGACGGCTTGGAGGGTTTTTTTACATGGCCGTCAAGTTTAACTATCAGAGCAAGCTCCTGTGTCAAGGAAATTCAGGGGCTTGACGCTGTGTTCGCTATTGGGTAACCTGCCTTTCCGCAACCTCCCCAAATAACCCTTCGGAAAGGACCTCTTGAATGCTGCAACCGGACCTGATCATCCAAGGCGGAACGATTCTTAGCATGGTTGAAGGCGAGGAGCCTTTTCGCGATGCGACTCTCCTGATTCAAGGTGACAGGATTGAAGGGATCCTAGCCTCGGGCGAGAAGAGGCTCCCTTTCAAAGGCGCCCGAGTCCTGGACGCCACAGACTGCCTCGTCATGCCGGGTCTCGTCAATGCTCACGGCCACACGGCCATGACCCTTTTCCGCGGACTGGCCGATGATCTTCCCCTCAAGGAGTGGCTTTTCGAAAAAATATTTCCTGCTGAAGCAAAGCATTTGAGCGATGAAACCGTGTACTGGGGAGCGCTCCTAGGCTGCCTGGAGATGATCGCCTCAGGCACGACCACGGTGTCGGACGGCTATTTCTACCAGGAGGCGACGGCTCGCGCCTTTCAAAAGGCCGGGATCAGAGCCCTCGTCGCCCAGGGCGTCATTGACTTCCCCGCACCCGGCGTTCCGGACCCGGCTCAGAACCTCGCGGTGGGGAAGGCGTTCATGGAACGATGGAATCATGGCTCTGACCTGATCCGGCCCGGCCTCTTCTGCCACAGCCTCACCACGTGCTCCGACAAAACGGTCCAGGAGGCCATGAGGCTCTCCCAGGAGTTCTCGCGGCCTCTTCAGATTCATCTTTCCGAGACGCAAGAGGAAGCCTCTGAGGTGGTGCGTCGAACCGGCAAAAGGCCGGTGCTGCACCTCCGTGACCTGGGGCTGTTGAACCGCAGCCTGATCGGCGTGCATGCGGTTCATCTGGAGGATCAGGAGATCCAGCTCCTTGCTGAGAACGAGGTGGGAGTTGTCCACTGTCCGGAAAGCAACATGAAGCTGGCATCCGGAACAGCCAGGATTTCAGAAATGCTCAACAAAGGCCTTGTCGTCGGCCTCGGCACAGACGGTTGCGCCTCGAACAACGATCTCGACCTCTTCAAGGAGATGGACACGGCGGCCAAGCTCGGCAAGGTGGGAACCCTCGATCCTGTGAACACAGGAGCGGCCACGGTCCTCAAGATGGCCACGGTCCGGGGCGCAAAGGTTCTGGGTCTTGAGCAGGAGATCGGCACCCTGGAGGTTCTCGTCCCCCTCTACAACCCCATGTCCACGATCGTGTATTCGGCAAGCGGGTCGGACGTGAAAGACGTGATCGTCAACGGCAGGGTGTTGATGAAGGACCGGGCCTTCACGGAGCTCGATGCAGAAGAAGTGATGGCCAAGGTCCGCGAGATCAGCAAGGCGATTAATGCATAGTGTCGTGGCTTAAGAAATATCTTGGTCACTCCCGCGAAGGCGGGAGTCCAGAAAAGCCAGGAAAGGCCGGATTCCCGCTTTCGCGAGAATGGCAGCAAAAGCTGCAAAGACCGGTCTTTCACCAATTTCACCCATTCTTCGCCACCACTGGATTTTTGAAGCTGCACGGCATGAGGGCGGCGCACTTTCCGCAGACATGGGTGGTTTCGGCCAAGTCGGAGAACCCTCCCAGGGTGCTCCGGTTGTCCTTCAGGCGTTTCCAGCACCCCTGCCGGTCAAAGCCCTTCTCGCCGATCGCGCTCACCGGACAAACCTCGATGCACTTCCCGCACTTCTTTCCCGCCTTGAGAAGACACGCTTCCTTGGTCTTGATCAAAGGAGCATCCTCCAATTCCGCTTCGGTCACGAGGCTCCCCAGCCTGCCCGCGCACCCTGCCGGAGTGATCAGCATCCGGTGAGTGCCGAATCGTCCCAACCCCGCCAGATGCCCTAGGTGCTTGTGAGACCAGCGCGCCATGAGTTTGACTTCGTCGAAGTTGTGAGTGGCAGGCGTCAGGCCTGATTTGAACCCGTGCCGGCCGAGGAAATCCCCCAGGGCCTGGCTCACCCGGCCGATGAGATCGTTCGTCTGCACATAGGCGACCCCCCAGTTCCGGCAGGGC
>JALOPA010000530.1 GCA_025454125.1 Thermodesulfobacteriota bacterium | reverse complement strand
TGGTGATCAACAAGCACGTGCTCATGCTGGGTCGACTGGAAGAAGAATTGAAAGCGATCGCCGCAAGAGTTGAGGGAGTCCACTCCGTAGAAACCAGGGTCGGAAGCGGTTTTTATCAGGCCGATGTGTACCGGAAGTTTGATTTCGAGCTGCCTTCGAAGGTTCTTCTTGTGGATGACGAGCGCGAGTTTGTGCAAACCCTGTCCGAGCGACTGCTCATGCGCGAGATGGGTTCCGTGGTGGCTTACGACGGCGAGTCGGCACTCAACATGGTCAGCGAGGACGAACCTGAAGTGATGATCCTGGACCTCAAAATGCCGGGCATTGACGGCATCGAGGTTTTGAGGCGAGTCAAGGAGACCCGCCCTGAAATCGAGGTGATCATCCTCACGGGTCACGGGTCTGAAACCGACAGGGAGATCTGCATGAAGCTCGGAGCCTTTGCCTATCTGCAAAAGCCGGCCGATATTGAGATCTTGAGCGATACGCTCAAGCGGGCCAATGAAAAAGTCCAGCGCGCAAAAGATCTCAAAAAAGGAAAGGATTGCTCTGCCCAGGCCGTCGGGCCACAGGAGTAGAGCGGACCGTCTATGACCGTTTGGAAAACGCTAAAGCCTAAGTTCTGGGATTACGTGGACGCAGCGGCAGGCCCCTTCGCCCATCTTTTCAACTTTAGACGGATGTGGCAACTGGCCGTGTTGCTTACCGCAGGTGTTGCGGTCGTGCCGCTCATCGCCATCACGGCCATCGATTATCAGGTGACCCAGAACTCCATTGAGTCGGAAATCGCTTTGCGCACCTCCCGGCTGGCATCGAACACGCGCCGGGCGGTTGCCTTTTTTCTGACGGAGAGGAGCCTGGCTCTGGACTTCATCGTCCGCGACAACAGCTTTGAAAGCCTGAATGATCCTGAAAGGCTGCAGGCGATCCTGAGAAATCTTCAGAATTCCTTCGGGGGCTTCACCGACCTTGGCGTGATCGACCCCCTTGGCTATCAGAGAAACTATGCAGGCCCCTACAAATTAGAAGGCGTCGACTACAGCGGACAGGCATGGTACAGGGAGGTGCTGGAGCGAGGAGTTCACATCAGTGATGTTTTTTCAGGATTTCGACAGGTGCCCCACCTCATCATTGCCGTAAAGCATGAGCTTGGGAGCGGCACTCACTTCGTGCTTCGCGCGACATTGGACACAGAGCGCTTCAATCATCTCATTTCGCCGCCGGAAGTGGCGGGGGGAGGAGACGCCTTCCTCATCAACAGGCAAGGCAAGCTTCAGACCCCATCCCTGTCTCACGGCAAGGTGCTCGACACCCTCTCTTTACCTGTTCCTCCGTCCTCGCCGAATACGGAACTCCTTGAAGTGGAAGATGCCCAAGGGCAGCTCAATGCCGTAGGATATGCCTACATCGAGGGGAGCCCGTTCATTTTGATGATCGTCAAGAACAAGAAGGAACTCATGAAACCGTGGTACAGGACCCGCTTGCAGCTCATGGGGTTTCTGGCCGCAAGCATCACGATTATCCTGGCGGTCATTCTGGGAGTCGCCACCTATCTGGTGAACAAGATCTATCTTGCCGACCAGAAACGGATCACCACTCTGCATCAAGTGGAGTACTCCAACAAGATGGCGACCATCGGCCGTCTTGCCGCCGGTGTGGCTCACGAGATCAACAATCCTCTCGCGGTGATCAATGAAAAGGCAGGGCTCATCAAGGATCTCTTCTCGATGAGGGAGGAGTGGGCAAGAGACCAAAAACTCATGAACACCATTGATGCCGTCCTCTCGTCCGTGGACCGGTGCGCCAAGATTACCAGGCGGCTTCTGGGCTTCATGCGAAATTCAGGGGTCACAACCGAACGGATTCACTTGGCCGACACGATCCAAGAGGTTCTCGCTTTTTTGAACAAAGAGGCGGAGTACCGCTCTTTCCGCATCTCCGTTCACGTGGATGAGGACGTTCCGTCGATTACGAGCGACAGGGGTAGACTGCAAGAGATCTTCCTGAACGTCATCAACAACTCCTTCGCCGCCATGCAGAACGGCGGCTCCCTGGAGGTGACGGCCAGGCGGGACCTAAAGGGCTTCGTTTCCGTGATCATCAAGGACGATGGATGTGGCATCCCCAAAGCGGACTTGGAGCGTGTCTTCGAACCCTTCTTTTCTACCAAGACCGGCAAGGGTGGAACCGGACTCGGCCTCTCCATCACCTCGGGCCTGGTTCAGGAAGTGGGGGGGGAGATCCGCGTGGACAGTGAAGTGGGAAAGGGAACGAGCTTCACCATTCTTTTGCCCATCGACATTCATAAGAAGGAGAAAGCGGCCTATGAAGGTTCTCCTGGTAGATGACGAACACGAACTGGTCTCTACACTTGCGGAGAGACTCTCTTTGAGAGGCATGCAAGCGGACTGGGCGATCAGCGGCGAAGAAGCGATGCGCCTGGCGGAAAAGAATCCCTATGATGTGGCGGTCCTGGACGTGAAGATCCCGCGGATCAGCGGGCTTGAGCTGAAAAGAAATCTCCAAAGCAAGCGGCCCGATCTTAAATTCATCTTCATGACCGGCCATGGATCGGAGGAGGATTTCAGGAGTTGCTCTGCCGAGGCCGCGGATGGCTGCTACCTGGTCAAGCCGGTGAACATCGAGGATCTGATTCGGAAGATGAACGAATTGACAAAATGAGCGAGGTGAGACCATGAGCTGGAATTGGGAGGTCATCGGTGAAACCGGCCTGCAGTTCTTCGGGAAAATGTCCGCTTCCATTTCCCACGAGATAAAAAATGTGCTGGCCATCATCAATGAGAATGCAGGCCTCCTGGAAGATTTGACGGTCATGGTGGAAAAAGGCATGCCCCTCGATCCCCAGCGCCTGAAGACCCCGGCCAGCAGGATCATGAAGCAAATCCGCCGGGGAGACGATATGATCAAAGGAATGAATCGTTTTGCCCACAGCGTGGATGAGCCGCTGCGGCAGATCGAACTGCATGACACCCTCGCGCTCCTGTGTGCCCTTTCAAGCCGTTTTGCCTCCACGCGCGGGGTCGTTTTGGAACTGCCCCCTTCTTCTACCCAGGTTTCAGTGGTCACCAATCCCTTTTTCCTTCAAAACCTCCTGTGGCTTTGCCTGGATTTTGCCATGGGCTGCGCCGGGGAAGGCAAAACCGTTTCTCTCAAGGCCGAAAAAACAGGAGGGCAAGCGACCATCCGGTTCTCTAAACTTCAGGAGATATCAAAGGCAGAGACCGGAGCTTTCCCAGGAGACCGTGAACGGGCACTGCTCCACGCCTTGAACGCGGACCTGGTGATCCCTAAAGAAGCAGGGGAACTGCGTCTTACCCTGCCGACTCAGAGCG
>JALOPA010000529.1 GCA_025454125.1 Thermodesulfobacteriota bacterium | reverse complement strand
CACGGGCTTCCCCCGTCCAAGGGAGAAGAGGAGGACCTCACTTCGCCTGAGGATCTTGCGATCCTCGCGCGACACCTTCTGAAGCACCGCAAGCTCCTGGAATGGACCTCCGCGAGAAGCGAGCCTTTCCGCGACAGCACTCTCACCATGGTCAATCACAACAAACTCCTGGGGAGGGTGTCGTCCATCGACGGCCTCAAGACCGGCTTCTACAGAAAAAGCGGATACAATATCGTCGCCACGGCCCGGAAGGGGGATTTCCGGCTCATCGTCGTGGTCATGGGAAGTCCGACCCACAAAATCCGCGACGAGGTGGTGGAGGAAAAGGTGAAGAAGTACCTGCCCCTCTATGAGATGGTCCCGGTGGTCAAGAAAGGGGAAACGATCGACCGCGACATCGTCCTCACCGAGGCCGTTCAAAAAAAGCTGAGAGGCGTCACGGCCGACGGGATCTCCTACCCCATGCTGATCAAGAAGAAAAGCTCGGTCAAGAAGGAAATCAATCTGCCCGAGAAGTTGGCGGGTGAAGTCAAGCAGGGGCAGAAGCTCGGGGAGCTGGTGGTGAAGCTCGAAGAGGAAGTGATCGGGAAGGTGGACATCGTGTCTCCTGCCGCCATCCCCAAGGCGGGCTTTTTTACCCGCCTGTTCAGGAAGTTCGGGATCAGCTTGTGAGCGTCTCCGGAGCAGCGACGAAACCAAGACTTACCGACAGAGGGGCGGGCGTTATGCCCGCCCTGTTCTTTTTGCGCCATCCTGGTTCCCTTCTGGCACTGTTCTTGCTGCTTTTCTGTGTGATCCTTCCCTCTGCCTCTTCCCAGCCCCTCATCGGGGCTGCACTCGAATGGCAGGATTTTGAGAGACAGGTTCGCGACGGAGCCCTGTCCAAGCAGGAGGGAGAGAGGCTCATGGCCTATTGGGGCGACAGGCTGGAAAAGGAATTCCCCCTTGACCGATTCCGGAAGGAGATCACCTTCCCCCTCGCCGGTTACTCGATGAGGGACGTGGGAGGGAAAAACGGGGACGGCTACAAACCGGAAGGCTATCGTTTTCTTGACGGAAACAGACACCGCGGTCACCCTGCTCAGGACATTTTTGTCAGAGACCTCAATCAGGACGGCAGAGATGACCTCACGGCAGGGACCGTGGACGTATTGGCCCTGGCGGACGGCGTTGTCTTATCGGTTTTCTCGGACTGGAAAGCGTCGGACCATAGTCGGGAGATCAGGGGAGGCAATTATATATGGATCTATCATCCGGGCCTGAAAGCGTTCTCCTACTGTGCACACCTGGAAAAGATATACGTAAACCCCGGCAGCCGGGTGCAAGGGGGAGAACCCATTGCCACGTTAGGGCGCACTGGGAAGAACGCATCGGTCGCGCGATCCCCAACGCATCTCCACCTGATGGTTCTGTCCTTGAAAGCCATGCAACCCCTGGATGTCTATCCTCTGTGGCGACCTTCCCGGAACGACCGGTAACACGGCGAGGCGTCTTTAAGGGGCAGAGGCTATCCCCTCGTATCTCAAGGATTATTCGATCAATATTTTTTGCGTTCCCATGGAGAAGTTGCTTGACATCTCGGATTTGCTTCAATAAGGTGCGCAGTACTTGAAAAGACCCGTGCTCATTCACCCATGAAAATGACCCGCCATAGGAATCTCAGCCGGATCTTGTCGCTGATCGTCAGCTTGATGCTGGTGGGTCTTTTCGCTCATCCTGTCTTCGCCAAGCAGAAACCGGCGAAACGCTCGGCTTCCCCTTCTGTGAGGCCTCAGAAAACTAAACCCCCGCCCCAAGAAACTGAAAACAAATCCCAGGAAGATAAGATCCAGGAGGAGATGGAAAAATATCTTGGGGTCCGGTACAAGAGGGGCGGAAACAGCACCAGCGGATTTGACTGTTCGGGTTTTGTGAAACAAATCTACAGCGAGGTGTTCGGCGTAGACCTCCCCCACCAATCCTCCGAACAGAATCAGAGCCGCGTTCTCACCAAAGTCACCGCTGATGAGCTCAAGACGGGCGACCTGGTCTTCTTTTCTTCCGGCCGCAACCGGAAGGGCATCAATCACGTGGGCATCTATCTTTCGGACGGGAAATTCATCCATTCGGCCAGAACCAAAGGGGTGGTGATTTCCAGCCTTGAAGATCCTCACTGGAAAACCCGTCTGGTTTCCAGCAGGCGCCTCTCGGACCGGGACAGCGTCATGGCGGGCCTGGACGCCAGGACGGTCTTCGGGCTTGGAACGGCCTTGGACGAGAAGAGCCTCTTCACCTTTCAGGTGGCGTCGTCCCAGCCTTCGTTCGACCTTTCTCATGTCCACAACGAGCTGTTCCAGTTCTCGCAGGACGGCTATTACCGCACGGAGTTCAACTTCTTGAAAGGGTTGTGGGTCGACTCCTGGACCGCCCGCCTCACCGCTTTCAGAGAACATTTCGCTCTGTCCGAGCCTGATCCATATTTCGCCCCTCGGCCGATCCTGAGAGGGTCGGATCTCTCCACGAGCCCCTTTTCAACGACCTACACCCAGGGCCTTAGAGTGGCCAGCGACATCCGGCCAAACGAATGGATGAGGCTCTCCCCGTCTGTGACCTACTTCGACTATGGCCCCGGAATGGATCTCTCCGATCAGCCCAGGGTCGCTGTCGGCCTGGACCTGAACCTGATCTCGTCTTCCCAGGGGTGGTCCCTTTCGACCGGGTTCCAATATCCCTTGTCCAGGTACGCTTCCACGCGGCTTTCGGACAGCGACGTGACGGACAATCGCATCATCGACATGAGCCTCACCTTTCGCCAGTGGCTGACCGATCACGTCCAGTTCTCTATAACGGGCGAGCGCTTCTACAAATACTCCTACGGATCTAAAGGCACGCCTGACGGACTGGACTATGACGATCACCAGGTGTCCTTCGCCCTCCATTTCTTCTACTGATATCCCTGCCGTGTGCGCCGGCCTCTTTCGGGGTGTGTGATTTTTTTCACTTCTCCGGCAACGGAATCAGACACCGCCCTCTCAGCCTTTCTTCATCCGGGACATGGATCTTTTTGGAATTCCAGCTCCTTGCTGATGTTTTTACCCCAATCCCCGCTCTGGCACACCTGTTGCTGAGATAGACAGAGAGAGTCATCTTCTGTAAAGGCCAGAAACCTTTTTTCCCACCCCATAACCCTCGTTAGAGAGGATTCGAATGAGCGCATCCAATCCATTTCTCCAGAGAGCCCTCAGGTTTTGCGAGGTGTGCGGTCTTTTTGTCGGAAGCATGAACCTGAAGGAATGGGATCAGGTCAGTCACCTCTGCAAAGATTGCGACGAAGCCTATGGCAATCCCCGCATGATTCTGATGCACAATGGTGTA
>JALOPA010000528.1 GCA_025454125.1 Thermodesulfobacteriota bacterium | reverse complement strand
TTCCGTCATTCCCGCGGAAGCGGGAATCCAGAAAACAGCCGGGCTTATCAAGGAGGCCGGTTTCAACACCGGCCTTCTTGATTTCCTCTGCCTCCTTCCTCTCTGAAAACCCCTGGATATTCCTCTTTGTGTCTGGTAAAAGATCTCCGCAAATGAAAGGATTCCTATTTCCGATCAGGCGAACTGAAGTGTTGCAGGATGCTCAAAAGATCTGTGATCGCAGGTTGCTCAAAAACGCTTAGATACAAGGCGCATTACAGGTACAAGGTGCAGGGTGCAGGGTGCGCGGAAAAACAAAGAATAGAACTTGATAGGTCAACCTCGAAAACCGTGTACCGTGAAACTTGAACCCTGTTGTTATCCACGTCGCAACGACGAGGGGTGAGGCTTGCCAGCCTCTGGCTGGGCAACGCAGCCCTTCGATGTTACTCAGGGCCATGAGCCTGTCGAATGGTAGATGGGCGTTTTTCAGCAACCTGCGGGGAGCCTTATATGACCAACTACATGACACTCATCTCTGTTGCCGTCTTTGGCGGCATTGCCGTGGCCCTTCAGGGCCAGCTTATGGGCCTCATGGACCAGCGCATCGGGACAAAAGCCAGCGTGCTTATCACCTATGGGAGCGGCGGTCTGGTCGTTGTGGTCGCCTCTTTGCTTTCAGGCGGCTGGAGCCTGAAGGGTTGGCAGGACGTTCCGTGGTACGCCTTCGGCACGGGCCTCCTCGGACTCTTCATTGTGGGCAGCATCAGCTACACGGTCCCGCGCCTCGGATTGACCGCAGCGTTTACCGTCGCGGTTGCTTCCCAATTCATTCTCGCCGCGCTGATGGACCATTTCGGATTGCTGGGCGCTGTGCGGCCTCTGGATTTGTCCCGATCCTTCGGGATTGTAATTCTGATTCTCGGGGTCTGGCTCATTGTGAGATAAATTCGTAGGGCAGGCCATTCACCCGCCCTGGTGGCCTTTTACCAGCCTCAGTCTGGCTGGCGCCGCCAAAGGCGGGTTAAGCTGAGGGGGAAACCTAGCACAAGTCCTCCCCTTTATAAAGCGGGTCGACCTGAGCTCGCCGAAGGTGGGAGACAGGAGCCTGTCCAACAACCACCTTTAAAGCCGTTTCTGTCATTTCGAGCGAAGCGAGAAATCTTTCCGGCAAAACAAGTTTGGCATTTAAGATTCCTCGGCTAAAGCCCCGGAATGACGTTGTCGTACAGCCTCACAGAGGGGATTTGCATGGCGCTGGCGCCAAATTTCTTAGGAGCGGGATTATGAAAATAGCCATCATGGGTACAGGGGGAGTCGGGGGATATTACGGCGGGCTGCTCGCGGCCGCAGGTCAGGACGTGACTTTCATCGCTAGGGGAGCTCACCTCGAATCCATTCGTGACAAGGGGTTGCAAATCAAGAGCGTGCACGGTGACTTCACCGTGTTCCCTGCAAAGGCGACGGATCGTCCTGCTGAAATAGGACCGGTTGACCTCGTCATCGTCGCCACAAAGACTTACCACACGGACGAAGCCGCTCAGGCCATCAAGCCCCTGATCGGCGCTGACACCGTTGTCATCTCCTTGCAGAACGGAATTGATGCCTGCGAACGCATCGGATCCGTAGTGGGAATGGAACACATCATCGGCGCCGCCACGTGGCTTTCAGCGGCCATCGAAGCCCCGGGCAGGATCGGCCAGTACAGCCAGTTCCGCCGCATCGCCCTGGGTGAACTGGACGGCCGTATCAGTCCGCGCGCTCAAGAGATCGTTTCAGTCCTGGCGACTACTCCGGCGGTTATCGAACTGGTGCCCAACATCAAGCAGGTGCTCTGGACGAAATTCGTGTTCATCGCAGCCATCAGTGCGCTGGGCGGCCTGACCCGCGTCGCGATTGGAGAGTACCGCCAGGTGCCTGAGGCGAGAGAGGTGCTGGCCGAGGCCATGGCTGAAGTGGTGGCCGTGGCTAAGGCGAACGGAGTGAGTTTAGACGCGGACATCATCGCTAAGACGCTCGCCTTCATTGACGCGAGCGCACCGGACATCCGGCCCTCTATGCAGCGGGATCTGGAGTCCGGCCGCACGAGTGAGCTGGAATCCCTGATCGGCATCGTGGTTCGCATGGGGAATCAGCACGGTGTCCCCACCCCTGTGATGCGACTCGCCTATTCTCTCCTCAAGCCCGCCCACCTCAAGGCGTCAAGCAGGCAGTAAGCATCCCTTGGCCGAATGGCCCTGGGCATCGCGCTAGGGGACGTTGTTGATTATCATTACTAGCTTGTTTCTCTTTTCTCATCGCCTGCGAAACCGCAGATGTCGTTATCCCCAACTGCCTCCCAATCTCGGCCAGGGACAAACCACACTGCTCGATGAGTCTTGCCGCCAGATTCGATCTGATCTCGGGTATTCGCCCTCGGCGACTCCCTCCCCTCACCTCTTCAATCCCTATCCCCTCCGCCTTGCATATCTCACGGATCATCCTGGCCGCCTTTAGCCTGCGCTCTTCCCCTGTCAGCCGGTGCTTTACATTCTCCTCCGCTTCCTTCAGCAGCCCTTCAACAAACTCCCCCCTTCCCAGGACTCTCTCTTCACAAAGCGCCCTTTCCTTGCTCCTTCTGAGCGACATCACATCAGACCACCCTCCCATCGAACGAATCAACCCTCCTCCCACTAGATCCGGTCGTCTCCCCTCCAATACCCCTTGCTTGACGTAGGCCTTGTACACTCTCTTTGCATATCCCTCCCTCTTCCCGAATTGCCATAGAACATAGTCTTGATCCTGCCAGGGGTGCTTTCTCTTCCCCATCAGCACGCTGTGCCCACACCAACGATATCTGTCCAGTTCAGTGAGGTCCTTGACCTCCTTTACTCTCAACGGATTCAAGTGGATGTAGCGTACCAATTCAGTGAAATATGCATCCTCATCGCAAACGATCGACTTGTAGAGGTTCTGGAACAGGTGACCATGCCGCCGGTGCCGGAGCTTATAAGTGACGGCATGCCCTGTGAGGAATCGGCGCATGAACGAGGCTAAGCCTCATGGGCCGCTGCGCAAGAGGATGTGGACGTGATTGGGCATCAAGGCCCAGGCATAAATCGCGGTCTTCGAGTCCGAGGCGGATTTCCCGAGCCGAGAAACGAAGAGCTCTCGATCCTTGTCGTCATCTGCGATCTTTCGTTTTCCAATGCCCCTGACCATCACAGGGTGCAGCGTTCCCGAACAATCCAGCCTCGATTGCCTCGGCATTGCCCTCTCTCCATCTCTCTTCACTCATTTACCAGGTATACTAAATATAGTCAACAACGTCCCCTTGTCCGAGTCACCGTCCCATATAGGCCTACTCTTCTCCTGCATTCCTGCGGGTCACGGGGGGAA
>JALOPA010000527.1 GCA_025454125.1 Thermodesulfobacteriota bacterium | reverse complement strand
TGTGCGTCGGCTCGGAGAGGGGGCTCAGGGAGTTGTCTACCTGGCCACGGACCCTGTCCTGCAGCGTCAGGTCGCCATCAAGGTTCTGCAAAACCACTCGGCCAGAGAAAAAACCCTCCAAAGCAATTTTCTCCAGGAAGCCCGGATTGTCAGCAAATTGCAGCATCCCCACATCGTGTCGATTTTCGAAGCCGATGTGCACGAGGGCACGCCCTACCTCGTCTTCGAATACGTGGATGGGGTCCCTCTGCAGATACTCATTGAGAAGAAGACCCTCATCGTCGCCAGGGCCGTCGCCCTCATGCGCCAAATTCTTGACGGAGTCGGATACGCCCACCAGCAAGGGATCATCCACAGGGACCTGAAGCCGGCCAATATTCTGGTTTCCCCAAAAGGGGTGGCTCGGGTGATGGACTTCGGCCTGTCAGACAAGATAGGAGACGGACAGCGTTCCAGCGATGAACTGAAGGGCACCCTCCGGTACATGTCCCCTGAGCACTTTGCTGAAACGCCTGTGATCGGTCCTCCTTCAGACGTGTTCGCTCTGGGGCTCATCCTCTTCGAGATGCTCACGCTCGCCCCCGCCATCAGCGGACTCAACCACTTCAACTCCATTTACAAAACTATCTTTGAGCCTACGGTCGCTCCGTCGCTGCTCAACCCGGAGGTGGACGACGGACTTGACCGTATCGTGTTGAAGGCTGCCCAAAAGGATCCCAAAGCCCGATTTGCCGATGCGGATGCGATGAAGGAAGCACTGGATGACTACATGGCCAGAAAACGAAGCGGGCAGGTGGTCCTGTCCGGAGACGCTCCAACCCACAGCACCATTGAATTCCTGCTACGCCGCATGGAGCACCGGAAGGATTTCCCCGCTTTTTCCGAATGCATCCTGGAGGTCAACCGGCTGACCTCCTCAAAGAGCAAGGCGACAGCCAACGAGGTGGCCAATGTCATTCTCAAGGATTATTCCCTGACCAACAAGCTCCTGAAGCTCGTGAATTCATCCTTCTACGGTCAGGTCAGAGGCAGAGTCACGAGCATCAAGAAGGCCGTAGTCATCCTTGGCCTTGAGCAGGTCCGACTGGCCGCTTCGAGTCTCCTGCTTTTCACCCACCTCCAGGGTAAGGCGGAAACCACGGAGCTGAGGGACGCCATGGTCAAATCCTTTGTGAGCGGGATCATGGCCAGGGATCTCGCTCACAGGGCCCAAATCAGCCAGACGGAGGTGGCCTTTCTCTGCTCCATGTTTCACGATCTCGGGACGAGCCTGACCCTTTACTACTTCCCGGAAGAATATGAGGAGATCAAGAGCCTCGTGTCCGGCAGCGACCTGGACATCCAGAGTGCGGCGCGTTCCGTGCTGGGGGTCTCTCTGGACGAACTGGGTGTGAGTGTGGCCAGGGTCTGGAGATTTCCTGAAAGCATCGTCTATTGCATGCGGGGCCTGCCACGGGGGCCGGTCGAAAAACCAGGCTCCATTCTTGACCTCCTGCGGCACTTCTCAGTATTTTCCAATGAGCTGTGCCGGCTCGCCGGCAGCGGGCTGCCGGAGAATCGGCAGGACCTGCTGAGCCGGATCATCCAACGATTCGAAGGGAGTTTTTCTCTTTCAGAGTCCGAGACGTTGGCCTTGCTCCACTCGACCGCAAGAAGGGTGAAGGCCTATTCGGCGATCATGAATATCGACCCGGAAAGGAGTCCATTCATTCGGACGCTGCAGAGTTTCGTTGACGCGGATATGCCT
Organism: Thermodesulfobacteriota bacterium; assembly: GCA_025454125.1. The sequence goes on along the minus strand of JALOPA010000527.1, from coordinate 1,611 downwards.
CACTCCACCGGCGGCTCCGCGAGTGGCTCCACACAGGGTTCGGAACTGAACCGGGGAAATGACCCTTCCGTCAAGAAAAAGGCGGCTTCGGCCGAAGCGGATAATCGCACGGCGCAACCCGATCCTTCTCCCTCTGCGGGGGACTCCACCTCCTCCGCCGGAATCTGGGGAAGGGTCTTGAGGTTTCCCCAGAAGCTGGGATTCACGAAACCATGAAGGGCCCCGCTCGTCAAGGATTCCTGGGGAGGAAGCGATGGCTCCTGACTCTCTTCCTATGACCACTTACCGAGGGACATCCAAGCTTGAACGAATCAAACGGTTCCTTTTCCTGATCTTGATTCCTGTCCTCTCTTCGAGCCAGACTCTGGCCGTTTCTCCCGGCGACTGGATTGCCGTTCCAGGGCTCGTGGACCTCAGAACCACCTTCAGCGACGGCGCACACAGCCCTGAGGACCTCGTGGTGATGGCCCGTATCAGAGGCTTTCGCGTTCTCTTCTTTAACGACCACCACCGGATAAAGCTCTCCTACGGGATTCCTCCCTTCAGAAGCCTTCTGAAATACAGCAGGGAATTCCCTTCCCTGATGACGCACGGCCCTCAAAACTATCTCAGTGAGATTGCCCGCCTCTCCAGGCGGTATCCGGATATGATCCTTGTGCCAGGCTCCATCATTTCCCCCTTTTATTACTGGTCCGGATCATGGTTCAAGGGGGATCTCACGGTTCATGACTATGACCGAAGAATCCTGGTCCTCAACCTGACAAACGCTGCGGATTACGAACGGATTCCGAGCCTGGAAAGCGGCCTGTCCCTGAAGTACACCGCTGCCCGCCTTCCCGGCTTGCTGGTGTTTGCCTTCCCTTGGGTCGTCGGTCTCCTGTTTACTCTGAAAGGAAGCGGGAAGTCTCGAAGGGTCGGCCTTGCGATCCTGATTCTATCGTCGCTCGCCATTCTGGATTACAATCCCTTCAGGGCGTCCTTCTGTACCCCCTATGGCGGAGATCAGGGTATCGCCCCCTACCAGGAGACGATAGACCATGTCCAAAGGCAAGGCGGCTTTGCCTTCTGGAACTACCCTGAACAAAGATCGGGCGTACGGAAGCACGGGCCCGTGAATGTGAGCACCTTGCCCTATCCTGAGGTGATTCAGGAATCGAAGAACTGCGCCGGATTTGCCGCCATTTATGGAGACCGCATCACCATGACCGACCCGGGCAAGCACTGGGACCGAGTCCTCTCAGAGTACTGCGAGGGTAAAAGGGAGAAACCGGCGTGGGGGATATCCACCGCCGACTTCCATGAAGACGGCCGTCTGGGGCTCAAACTGGGAGCTTTTCCCACCACCTTTCTGGTAAAGGAATTCTCAAAGGCTGCGATTTTCGATGCCATGCGGCAAGGCAGGATGTACTGTTCAAGGGGCGACGGAAAGTCCTGGCCGCAGCTGGACTACTTCAACGTCCTTGCGTCAAACGGCGAAAAAGCCGAGATGGGCGAGACCCTAACCGCAGGCGGTTTCCCCTTGATCCGATTCCGGGTCTCCTACCGAGGAGAGGAAAAGGTCCCTATGGCGATTAACCTCATCCGCGGCGGATCTCTTCTCAGAACCGTCAG
>JALOPA010000526.1 GCA_025454125.1 Thermodesulfobacteriota bacterium | reverse complement strand
GCTTCTTGTTTTCATGGTGGTGCCTGCCGCCCTGATGATCGCCGCCTATCTGTGGCAAATGATCCCGCTTCGAATCGCCCTTCGAATCCAGGACTCCCCGAAGTTTTTCGCCACCGTGCTGGTGGTGATCGGCGCCATTTACGGGGCGGTCAAACTGGGAGACTGGTTTGAGGCCGTATTTTTCAGCGGCGATTTCAAGGCGTGGGTCAACGGGGATGTGGGAGGGCCGGAACCCATGCTGTTCCTTCTGGCGCTGCCCCTGGTGTTTCTGGTTGTGAGTGTGCTGGTCTCGAGACAGTACGGCCGCAAGCTGGCGCTCGCCATGAAGGGGATGAGCCAGTTCAAGGCGGCGTTGCTGGAGCTGGGGCGATGGGGGGGAACGGTGCTGCTCGCAGGGCTGGGCTCTCTGGCCATCGCCAAGATTCTGGCGCTTCTGGGAATGGACGTGCGGGGCACCTTTGTGGACACTTATGTTCAGCGCAACACGCTCATTGTAGGATTTGCCATGGGGTTTGCGGTGATCCCCATTATTTACACCATTGCCGAGGACGCACTCAACGCCGTCCCAGAGCACCTGCGCGCAGCGAGCCTGGGGTGCGGGGCGACGCCTTGGCAGACGGCCATTTATGTGGTGCTTCCCACGGCCATCAGCGGCGTCTTTTCCGCGATCATGATCGGCATGGGCCGGGCCGTGGGAGAGACGATGATCGTGGTCATGGCCACTGGGAACACGCCGATCATCGATATGAACATCTTTAACGGCCTGAGGGCGCTTTCAGCCACCATTGCCGTGGAGCTTCCTGAGGCCGTCAAAGACGGCACCCTGTATCGCATCCTGTTTCTGTCGGGGCTGGTGCTTTTTGCCATGACCTTTGTGATCAACACCGTGGCGGAAATCATCCGAATCCGGTTCAGAAAACGGGCCATGCAATTGTGATGAACTCGTAAGTCCTGCGTTGTGAATCGGTCATTTCGGCCGCAGGGAGAAAGCTTTCCTTTTCAGCGTGTGAGTCATTCAAGATTTCTCGCTTCGCTCGAAATGACATGAAAATGGGGCTTTTTACGAGAACATCAAATGCAGAATTTTTGAAGAGTATGTCATCACCACAAACGAAAAGAACCGTGACCGGCGCAGATCTCGCCTCCAGAGGCGAACCCTATCTGTGGAGCATGGGCGGAGCCCTGGCCCTTGGACTGATCATGATCTTCGGGTTCCTGGCTCTTGTGGCATGGAACGGCTTTGTCACCTTCTATCCGAAGCCTGTGGAGGTTCTCCGGCTCAAGGACGGCTCCCTTGTGGCGGGCGAACCGACCCGTTCCGAAATGTACCGGCTCCCGAAGAACGAGCTCGACAGTCTGGAAGAAAAGGCCCGCCAGGCCGTTCAGGCGCACCACGGGTTTGGCCTTCGCACGCTCTACCGAACAGGGAACTTCGACCTGTACAATGAAGACTTTGTCTGGATTTCGGAGTTCAGAATAGCCGAACGCTCAACCCCCAAGGAGTTCTTCTTCATTGAGCGTCTGGAGTGGGGGCCGTTTATCGGCACGATGGAGGCCCTCAAGGTGAAGGGAGAAAATCTCGCTGCAGGCGCCTTCACTCTCGCTCGACTGGAGGAAGAACACCGGAAAGCCTTGGAGCGCCGCAACAGGGTGAGAGCCATCGAACGCAATGAAATGGGAGCCATCAACCGTGAGCTCGACCGAATGAGGCTTGCTCTGCGCCGAATGGCCCTGGAAAAAGGCAACGACAGCCCGGAAATCCAGGCAGAAGAGAAAAAGCAGAAGCTCCGCGCTGCGCAGCTTCAAACCAGGTACGGTCTTCTTCAAAAGGAGGCGGAATCGATCAAGAGGGAAGACAGCCTCCACTCGGTGGTTCTCAAGGATATTCGCGGGACTGAAAAGACGCTGGCGCTTTCGCAGATCGTTCGATTCTATCCGGCCAATGACTTAAGCTTTTTCCAGAAGGTGAAAGTGTACGGGTCAAGGTGGCTCGAGTTTCTGACCGCGGAGCCGAGGGAGGCCAATACAGAGGGAGGGGTTCTTCCGGCCATCTTCGGCACCTTTGTCATGACGGTGCTCCTGGCCGTAGCGGTGGCCCCTTTTGGAGTCATGGCCGCTCTCTATCTCCGGGAATATGCCAAACAAGGGCGGCTGGTTTCCCTGGTGCGCATCTGCGTCAACAACCTGGCGGGTGTTCCTTCCATCGTGTACGGGGTCTTCGGCCTGGGGTTTTTTGCCTATATCCTGGGCGGGACCATTGACCAGATTTTCTTTGCGGAGCGATTGCCCAATCCGACGTTTGGGACAGGAGGTCTTCTCTGGGCCTCTCTAACCCTGGCCATGCTCACGGTTCCGGTGGTGATCGTCTCCACGGAGGAGGCGCTGGCCGCCGTGCCCCAGTCCATGCGGGAGGGTTCCCTGGCCTGCGGCGCTTCCAAGTGGCAAACCATCAAGAACATCGTGCTCCCTAAGGCTATGCCGGGCATTATGACCGGCCTCATTCTCGCCATGGCCAGAGGGGCAGGGGAAGTGGCCCCCCTCATGCTCGTAGGGGTGGTGAAGATAGCCCCGAGCCTTCCTTTGGACGAGTTTTTTCCTTTTCTTCACCTGGAGCGAAGTTTTATGCACCTGGGCTTTCACATTTACGACGTGGGATTTCAGTCGCGCAATTCCGAGGCCGGCAAGCCCATGGTGTTTGTGACTACGTTGCTGCTCATCGGGCTGGTGGCGGTCATGAATGCGACGGCTATCTATATCCGCAATCGTTTGAAGCGGAAGTACTATGTGGGGCATTTCTGAGAGGGTTTTTCATGGAAGCAAAGGCACAGGTCGACTTGGACAGTACGGAAACGGTCTATCATCCCAAAGTGGGGGGCGGAGGCACGATCCTGGACATTGATCGCTTCTGCCTGTGGTATGGCCGTGCCCAAGCGCTTTTCAACAACACCCTGAAGATCGAGCGAGGCCTGGTCACCGCCCTGATCGGGCCCTCGGGGTGCGGGAAATCCACCCTGCTGCGGTCGCTCAATCGCATGAACGACCTCATCGCAGGCCTTAGCATTTCCGGAACCATCGTGTTCGAAGGAAAAAACATCTATGATCCGGACGTGGATGTCATCGGGCTTAGAAAGCGGATGGGCATGGTGTTTCAGAAGCCCAATCCCTTTCCCATGTCCATTGCAGACAATGTCACCTACCCCCTCAAGGTGGACCACGTCACGGACCGGCGTGTTCTTCAAGAAACCCTGGAGCGGGCCCTCAAGGGCGCCGCTCTTTGGGATGAGGTGAAAGACCGTTTGAAGGACAGCGCTCTCGGACTTTCCGGAGGACAACAGCAACGGCTTTGCATTGCCCGGGCC
>JALOPA010000525.1 GCA_025454125.1 Thermodesulfobacteriota bacterium | reverse complement strand
GTTTTCGTCAATGCGTCCCCGGCGCTCTATGAGCTGCTCAGCTTCGGGCATGGCTTTGAAACCGCGCCCCTTCTGTTTGTGGCTTATCCCCTTTGCAGCCTTTTCGCGGGCATTCTCTATCTGCTCCCCACGGCGTTCCGGAAGATGTTCATCGTGTCTCTGACCTGCATCGTCGGTGCAGGGGTGCTCCAGGATCTGCTTCGGCCGACTCTGAGCGCGTGGGAATCCCTAACCGATTTTTCGGAGTGGTTGTTTTCCGCCAACGGTCTCACGGAGCAGGGGACAATCGCTCTTTTCATGGTGATCTCTGTTATCAGTCTCTTCTGGTCCTTCAAGGGGGAGGCGGTCAAGACGGGTTACCGGGGTCTGCCCACAGCAGGCCAGAAGACCATGCAGTGGACGGGAATTGCCGTTCTGCTGGTGGTGCTCTTCGTTCTTCCCCAGATCCTCGGGCTCTTCCTGAGCGAAGTGCTCACGATTGTCGGGCTCTATGTTCTGCTGGGATTGGGCTTGAACATCGTGGTCGGGTATGCCGGGCTTCTGGACCTGGGCTATGTGGCCTTTTTTGCCATTGGCGCTTACGTGACGGCGATCCTCACCTCTCCGGAGCTGGGCTTTTTCAGCCTCTCTTTCTGGCAAGCCCTGCCTTTCGCTGTCCTGATCGGGATCGTGTTCGGGGTGATGCTCGGGATTCCTGTTCTCAAGATGCGCGGGGACTACCTGGCCATCGCCACGCTCGGTTTTGGAGAAATCATCCGGATCATGGTTCTCTCGGACTTCCTGAGGCCCTGGCTGGGCGGGGCACAGGGGATCGGCAAGATCCCGAAAGCCTCCATTGCCGGTTTCGAGTTCGGCATGCCGCAGGAGATTTATTACCTCATTCTGGCCGGGTGCTTTTTGGTGATCTTCATTTCCTTGCGGCTGAAGGATTCGCGGATGGGCCGGGCGTGGAAAGCCATGCGCGAAGATGAGGACGTGGCCCAGGCCATGGGGATCAACCTGGTGGCCACAAAGCTGCTCGCCTTCGGCACTGGAGCCGGCTTTTCCGCTTTGAGCGGGGCCATCTTTGCGACCAAACTCACCTCCGTCTATCCTCACAGCATGAACGTGATGATCTCCATCAACATTCTGTGCGTCATCATCGTGGGGGGAATGGGAAGCATTCCCGGGGTCATCGTGGGAGCCGCGGCCCTGGTGGGGCTTCCCGAGCTCCTGAGGGAATTTGCCGAGTACCGCCTCCTGGTTTACGGCTTGGCCTTGGTGGTCATGATGCTGGTGAGGCCCGAGGGGCTTTGGCCGGAAGCCGTGCGGCGCAGGGAATTTCATGAGGAGGAATTCACGGAGGACAATGCTGCGCCGGCACCGGCCGCGCCGGCTTCGCGTTAGGGGGATTTATGGCTATTCTTTTGTCGTCGCGTAAAACCACCAAGCGTTTCGGCGGGCTGGTTGCCGTCGATGAGCTGGATGTGGACATCAAGGAAAAGAGCATTCACAGCATCATCGGGCCGAACGGGGCCGGGAAAACCACCTTCTTTAACTGCGTCACCGGATTCTACAGGCCTGAAGAAGGCGAGATCCTACTCAACTCCCACTCCCTCGTGGGGCGTTTGCCCGATCAGATCGTGCGTCTCGGCATCGCCAGAACCTATCAGAACATCCGCCTCTTTCCCAGCCTCACAGCGATGGAGAACGTGCTTGTGGGACTCCACTGTCATTTGAAGGCGCGCTACTTCGGAATTGTGGCCGACCTGCCCTCTACGCGAAGGGAAGAAAAGGAGGCGGCGGAAGAGGCCAAGCGGCTCCTGCGCTTCGTCAACCTCACCGGCAAGGGAGATCTCATGGCGAAGAACCTCCCTTATGGGGAGCAGAGACGGCTGGAAATCGCGCGCGCCCTGGCCACCAAGCCGAAGCTGCTGCTCCTGGATGAGCCGACCGCCGGGATGAACCCGAGTGAAACGCAGACCATGATGGATTTCATTCGACACCTGAGGGACGAAGTGGGCATCACCATCCTGCTGATCGAGCACCAGATGCGGGTGGTCATGGGAATCTCGGAAACCGTCACGGTGCTGGATTACGGCAAGAAGATCGCCGAGGGGGCCCCCGAGGAGATCAAACGAAATCCGAAAGTGATCGAGGCCTATCTCGGCAAGGGAAGCGCTGCAGAGACCATGGGAGTCGCCGCGTAGAAGGAGTTTCCGTTATGGCATTTCTGGAAGTGAACCATGTGCACACCTATTACGGCCACATCCACGCTCTCAAGGATCTTTCTCTCACGGTGGAAAAAGGGGAGGTGGTGACCCTCATCGGGGGTAACGGGGCCGGCAAGAGCACAACCCTCAACACCATGAGCGGGCTGCTGAAGCCTCGGCAGGGGTCCATCCAGTTCGAAGGGGAAGAGCTCACGGGCTTCCGGCCTCACGAGATCGTGTGTAAAGGCGTGGTGCAGGTGCCTGAGGGCCGCCGGGTCTTCGGCCGCCTCACCGTGACGGAAAACCTGGAGATGGGCGGCTACACGTGCGCAGATCCGAAAAAGATCAAAGCGAACATCGACCGCATCTTCGCGCTGTTCCCCAGGCTGGAAGAGCGGCGCAAACAGGTGGCGGGAACCCTGAGCGGCGGGGAGCAGCAGATGCTGGCCATGGGCCGGGCCCTGATGGCCAACCCGAGACTGATGCTTCTCGACGAGCCTTCCATGGGGCTGGCCCCGGTTCTGGTGGACAGCATTTTTGACACAGTCAAGCAGCTTCATGCCGGCGGCACCACCATTCTCCTGGTGGAGCAGAACGCGCGCATGGCGCTGCTGGTGGCGGAAAGAGGGTACGTGCTTCAGACAGGAGTGGTGCTCCTGAGCGACACCGCCCAGAATCTGCGCCAGAACGAAATGGTCCGAAAGGCGTACATGGGGGAAGCCTAAAAACCAGTAAGCAGTGAGCAGTAAGCAGTAAGCGGAAAAAAGAGTAAGAAGCGCTGAAGTGCCTAAAATGCCAAAAGTGTCTAAAGTTGATGAACTCGTAAGAAGTCAAAAACCGCTCTTGTTTGTCATTCCCGCGAAGGCGGGAATCCAGTCTTTTGTAGCGCTTCTGGACTCCCGCTCCCCGACTACCGCCTTCGGGGACACGCTTCGCGGGAGTGACGGCTTGAAGGACTTTTTGCGAGACCATCAAACTTCTAGAACGAGGAGCTTATGAGAAGCGCTGTCTTGTTGGTCACGGCTCTTGTGTTGAGTCTCCTGATCGCCGGACCGTCTTTTGTGACCGGTGCGGCGGACGACAAAACCCCTTTCCCGGAACGCCCGTCCCGTGGAGCAGTGGAAGTACAGCGACCAGATGATCCCCGGCACAACCCATGAGGACCCTCTGTCGATTCAGGTCTGGGCCAGCAAGTACGACAAGAACAAAAAAATCGTCGTGTACTGAGCTTGACCCACGGAATCCACCAGCGCCAGGGTGGCGCTGCAGCTCAAAGAAATGGGATTCAAGAACGTCTACGCTCTGAAGGGCGGATACCGCGAGTGGGTTGGAGCCCATTTCCCCATCGAAAAAAAGTGGACCATCAAGTCGGAGTGCATCACGTGCCACACCGGGGTGACCCCAGGCATTGTCGCGGACTGGAAAGCGAGCAAGCATGCGGAATACGAAGTCTCCTGTTCGGTGTGCCACGGCGAGCAGCACATGACGGATGAGGACGTGCACAAGGCGGGCCGGATGAAACCGGAGCGGTGCGCCATGTGCCACCAGGTGCAGTGGGATCAGTTCAGAGGAGGCAAACACGCCCAGGCGTGGAACGCCATGAAGGCCATGCCCACGGCCCACCGCCAGCCCATGGCCCTGATGGACGGCATGAAGGGCTGCGGAGGGTGCCACAAGCTCGGGACAAAAACCGAGAAGGACAGCCAGGCCCTCAGGGAGGCGGGCGCCGGGTTCGGGCTGGCCTCCTGCGATGCGTGCCACACCCGCCACACCTTCAGCATCAAAGAGGCCCAGCAGCCGCAGGCCTGCCAGACCTGCCACATGGGCTTTGACCACGCCCACTGGGAAATGTACTCCTCTTCCAAACACGGAGTCCGGTATTCCCTCAAGCAGAAGGGAATTCTTCCGGAGTCCGCTGTCGCGCCCACCTGCCAGACCTGCCACATGAGAGAAGGGAATCACGGGGTCATGACCGGGTGGGGTTTCCTGGCGGTCCGGCTGCCCATGCCGGAAGACAAGAAATGGGCGGAAGCCCGAACGACCATTCTGAAGGCCTTGGGGGTGCTGGACCCGGAAGGCAAACCGACCCCCCGCCTGCAGACGGTCAAGGGCATCGACATGTTGCGAGTGACTCAGGAGGCCTGGGAAAAAGAGCGCGACAAGATGGTGAAGGCCTGCTCCACCTGCCATTCCATCTCGTTTGCGAAGGACGAGCTTGGCAAGGGTGACCGGATGATCCGGGAGGCGGATCTGTTGATGGCGGAGGCGATTCTCGTCGTGGCCGGTCTGTACAAGGACGGAATCCTGCAGCCGCCCAAGAGCTATGCCTACCCCTTCCCGGATGTTCTCAGCTTCCACGACAGCCCGACCCTGATCGAACAGAAGCTCTACATCATGTTCATGGAACAGAGGATGCGGACCTTCCAGGGCGCGTTTCACATGAACCCGGACTACACGCTCTGGTACGGATGGAGCGCCATGAAAACGAGCCTCATGGAGATCAAAACCATGGCGGAGGAACTGAGAAAGAAGAAAACCTAAATTTGATGGCTGCGTAAGAAGTGCAAAAACGCTGTTTTTCTGTCATTCCCGCGGAGGCGGGAATCCAGCCTATAAAAGGGCTTCTGGACTCCCGCCTTCGCGGGAGTGACGACCCGGAAGACTTTTTACGAACGCATCAAATTCGAAATTCGGATTTGCTTTTGAATCCCCGGATCGGTACCGCGAGGCTCAAAAACCTCTCCCCTTCTCTGAACATGAGCTTCTTGTCCACCATCAGGTTCAGAAAGGGGAGAATCTTTTCCTGCCCGAATCCCGGCACACGGTCGACCACCTCGGAGAGAGAGCGGTTTCGTTCGCAAAAAAGGTAAATCAGCCGCGAGGCCCCTCGCAGCCGGTGGGTCAGGTCTTCAGCCGTCCTGCGGCGCTCCCGAAGGATCAGAAACGTCCCTCCGTCCTCGTACGAAAGAATGGGGTCTGTGTGTGAACCGCTGTGAAGAGCGTCGTAAGCGGTTCTCCAGGAGTTCACCGCGCGGATCACCTTGCCCCACAGGCGCTGCGGCTTGGCCGCAGCTCCCTCGTATCCCTGGAGCAGGAGGTGGAGCTTTGAATGAACCTCTCTCGGGAAGAGGCGGGAGTAGAAGGGGTGATTGAACATTCTTCGAATTCCGAAAGCCTCTGGATTGCAGAACACCGGGCTCCCATATCCGAGCCAGAAGGGGGTTGCCTTCAGAGGCCTGAAAGGAAGCGCGTACTGCAAGGCGTTTAACGTCTCCTCCACGTCCCTCTCGTCGCTACCCGGGAAATGAGTGATCAGGTTGGAGGTGAGGTCAGGGGTATTCCGAGCTTCACAGTTTTTCATGATCTCCAGGTTCTGGATTGCGGTGGTGCCCTTGTTCATTTTGGCCAGGAGCCGCGTGCTCAGGGATTCAATCCCCACCTGGACTTCGGCCATGCCTGCCGCGCTCATGGCGAGCAGCTCGTCGAGAGGCGTGGTGGCTCGGATCTCGGCAAAGAGACGGAAGTTCTTTCCCAGCTTGGCCAGGGTCTCAAAAAGGGATTGGAGATTTTTGGGCGGCAGGAGATTGTCCATGAACGAAACCGAGAGAAGCTCGTGGCGGTCGGTCAGGGTGTCGATCTCCCGCACCACGGCAGAAGGGGATTTGGAGCGGTATCCTTTCCACTGAAGATTCAAATTGCAGAAGGCACACCCCTTGGCCGGACCGGGGGCGGTCGTCCGGCTCCACCAGCAGCCCCGGGACATTTCCACGGGAAGCTTGGGCAGGAAGCGCTTGGCCTCCGGAAGAGATTGCAGGCATTCGAAGTAATCGGTGTAATCCGGGGCCGGCAGGTCATCCAGCGCGGCGACCTGGCTGAAACCCTCTGGAGAGGCGCTGCTCCGGGTGAGCAACCCCGGAAGAGGATGGACCGGCTGTTCCCCGCGGGAAGTGGAGAGGCTTTTCACGAGATGGAGAAGGGGGATTTCCCCTTCTCCGTTCACCACAAAATCAATCTCAGGGAAAGCCCGAAGAAGGCTCTCTCCCATCCGGCCGGCACAGGAGGATCCTCCTACGGCGATTCGGGAACGGGGAGAGCGCCTTTTTATTTCTCGGATGAAGAACAGGGAACTCGTGAGCTGGCCGTAGCAGATGGAAAAGCCGATGAGCGGGTAGCTCGACCAGCGGGCGGAGCGCAGGAGTCGATCGGATTCTTTCTGGAGAGATCGGCACACCCTATCGAAGTCGGGCTTTGGGCGGAGGGGCCTGGCCTGAGTGTTCCAGAAGCTCCGCACGGCGTCTTGCCGGGCAGGGTAAAGAAGAGCCGCATAGCAGGC
>JALOPA010000524.1 GCA_025454125.1 Thermodesulfobacteriota bacterium | reverse complement strand
CTGTGAAACAGGAAGTCTACCGGGTGGCAAAGCGGTACGGCCTTCGCGTCACGCTGGTGGCGGGATCGTGGATGCGGGTTCCGGAGGAGGAGACCCTCTCCCTGAAGGTTGTCGGCGAAGGGATGAACGCGGCAGACGACTGGATCGTCGAGCACGTGGAGGCCGATGATATCGTGATCACTGCGGATGTGCCGCTCGCGGCGCGATGCATCGAGAAAGCGGCCTATGCGCTGGGGCCAACGGGCAAACCCTTTACCAAGGACAACATTGGCTCTGCCCTGGCCACCCGCGACCTGCTGTCCGCCTTGCGCGATTTGGGTGAGGTCACGGGAGGGCCTCCGCCGTTTGCCAACCGAGATCGCTCCCGATTTCTTCATCAACTCGACGAAGCCATAAACACGATCCGGCGCAAAGGATCCTGAACGCTGTCTTACGCCCCAGTTGCCTGAGAACCACGGCCCCCTGCCGTGCAGGCCCATTTATAGATGGTAGTCCCCGGCGGCTTCGGGCTGATAGAGGATCTCCCGGACTTTGAGTATCCTCTCTCCTGCCGGCACCTTCCACCGGAACACTTCACCGACCCTGTAACCCAGCATCGCGGTCCCAATGGGCGCAAGCACGGAAATCCTACCTTTGGAAATGTCGGCGTCCTGCGGAAACACCAGGGTCAGCCTTTCTTCATTCTGTGTGCCTTGATCCACCAGACACACCTGTGAGTTCATGGTGATCACGTCTTCGGGGATCGCTGAAGAGGGCACAATGTGCGCGTGATCCAATTCTTCCTGGAGGTGCACCAGGTAGCCTTTGTCCTGGGAATCCGAATCGTCAAGCTCCTCAATGAGCTTGGTCAATCGCTCCAGATCATACTCCGTGATATAAATGGCGCGGTCGCCCATGGTCGTGCTCCTTAGAGGGCGTCCAGGAGTCGATTCAAAGACTCCTTCGCATCGCCGAAAAGAGTGATGGTCTTGGCCATCTCGTAAAGGGGATTGCTCACGCCGGAGTATCCGGGCTTTTCGTCCATGTTGCAGACGACGACTACGTCGGCTTCGTGGGCCATGAGGATAGGCATCCCGGAGATCGGGGTGCCTTCCTGCTTGATGGCGGCCGGGTTGACCACGTCGCAGGCTCCCACCACCAGCGCCAGATCTGTGGCCGGGAATTCGGGGTTGATCTGCTCCATTTCCACCAGTTTCTCATAGTCCACCTCCGCCTCGGCCAGAAGGACGTTCATATGGCCCGGCATCCTCCCGGCCACGGGGTGAATGGCAAATTTCACTGTCTTGCCCAGTTCTTCGAGACGGTGCGCCAGCCTCACGACCTGAAACTGTGCCTGGGCAAGCGCCATGCCGTAGCCCGGTATGATGACGACATTCTTGGCAATCCGTGCGGCTGAAAGAGCGTACTCGAATCCGTCTCCTCCATCGCCCTTCTTGGAGGGGACGGGTCTTTCCTCGGCATTCAGGGCGTCATTCGGCTCGATCCCCTGTCTCGACACGCTTCCCTTGAACACCTTGGCCAGCCCCCTGTTCATCGCCATGCACATCACATGGGTCAGGATCGATCCGGAAGCAGCCACCGTGGCGCCGCAGGCGATGAGCAAACGATTCTGAATGATGATCCCGCAAAAGGCGGCCGCTAGACCCGCTGTGGCATTCAGGAAGGAAATCAGCACGGGCATATCCGCCCCACCGATTCGGATCGAGAACAGAAGGCCGAGGAGGACGGATAATCCGATCAAGGTCAGAAGCCAGACGATGCGTGCCTGAGGCTCCGCCTGGCCGGCAACCCCTGCGATCACGAGAACGGCGAGACCGCATGCGGCAAGAAGCTGCGAGTGGAGGCGAAGCACAACGGGCCGCTGCTTCATCAGGCCTGCGAGCTTGCCTCCGGCCATCATGCTTCCGCTGAACGTGGCCGTGCCGATGATCAAGCCCAGGAGACCCGAGACCTCGCCGAGCGCTGTCCCGGTTTCTCCTGTCCGGCGCGTCAACTCCAGAAAAGCGATCAGGCAGGCGGCGATGCCTCCGGCTCCGTGCTGGAAGGCGACCATCGCAGGGATCTGGATCATGTTGATTCGCAGGGCAACGAACCAGCCCAAAGCGCCGCCCAGGAGGAGAGCGAGGAGCATCAGGCCCGGCTCGAGACTTCCATGGCGCCCAATGACCAGAGCAAAGGCGCAGAGGAGAGCGAAAGCGGCAGTGAAATTTCCTCTGCGCGCGTCCTTCGGGTTCCGGAATTGAAAGAATCCCAGGATGAGAAGGAAAATGATCAGAAAGTCAATTCCAAGGGCCAGTCCGGTTGCCATCGCGTCACCGCTTCAACTCAAAGGGTCGGTTGTCTTTCTTGAAGAGCTTCAGCATACGGTCCGTGATCACAAAACCCCCGAACAGGTTGAAGGCCGCCGCCACAAGAGCAGCAAAGCCTAAAGCCTTTTCAATGCCCGTCGTTTTCACAGAAAACAGGAGCAGCCCCCCGAGGATGATGACCGCAGAAATCGCATTGGTCATGGACATCAGAGGAGTGTGCAGCAGAGGGGGAACACGGGATATCACGGCATACCCAACCACGAAAGTCAGGACAAACACCAAAACCATGATCAGCAGGTCTCCCATGAATCTCTCCTTTCAGAATCTCTCTCGCTTCCGGATGCAACCGTTTGGCTCTTTGAAATGGAGGGCTCAGGCCATGGGGGTCCCTCACGCGGCCTTCATGGCCTTGATCGCGCCCTCAAACAAGATCTTGCCCCTATGGGTGACGAGGGAATGCTTCACGATGTCATCTTCAAGATCCGGCCGGTCCACCCCATTTTTGAAAAGGTTTTCGACGTAGTAGTACATGTTGTTGGCATAGAGCCAGCTGGCAGGAACAGCCATCTGACCCGGGATGTTGGCGATCCCGCAGAGAGAGACGCCCTTCCGTTCCGTAAAGCAGCCCAGGGTCGTCAATTCGCAGTTGCCGCCCTGGTCAATGGACACATCCACGATCACGGATCCCGGGTTCATGGCCTCAACCATCGGTTGAGTGATCAGGACAGGGGCAATCTCCCCGGGCACCAGGGCGCTCAGAATGAGGACGTCGGCCTCCTTTACCAGAGGTTCCAGGGCTTCCCGCTCCTTCTTCAGCCAGCTCTCCGGCAAGGCCTTGGCGTAGCCTCCCTCTCCCAGGGCGAGTTCGGGAGGCACCTCGAACCCCGCCACCTTGGCTCCGAGGCTGGCGGCCTCTTTTCTGGCCTCATCGCGGATATCCACGACCTTGACCACCCCTCCCAGCCTTTTGGCCGTAGCGGCCGCCTGCAACCCCACGACCCCGGCTCCCACAATCAAGAAGGCCGCGGGTTTCACCATCCCAATGGCCGTCCCGAT
>JALOPA010000523.1 GCA_025454125.1 Thermodesulfobacteriota bacterium | reverse complement strand
CTCGTCCTGGTCAAAGGACATCATCTCCCAGGGGCAGGCCCGCTGGCACATCTTGCAGCCAATGCACTTGTCCGCATCCACCACCCGGGCATTGGTCGGAGGCTTGACCACGATCGCATCGTTGGGGCAGGCGTTTGCGCAGGGCACAGGGTGAGGACACTGCTTGCACAGATCCTGGATGACCAAACCGTTCCCCCAGCTCCCCTGGGCTCGCGGTTCGGTGTAGAGGCCTTTTGGTCCGAACTGGAGGTTGCGGCTCACTTTGATCCTGGCCATGGTGGGTGCGGCCTTGCCGTCGTTGAATTCCGTGCAGGCCAGCTCGCACCGCCGGCACCCGACGCACCTTGTGGAATCGGCGATTACAAGGCCTTCCGCCTGATCCATGATGATCAGGGGCATCTCCTTTCCGCTCTTGGCCCCAAGGGAAACCAGCGCGGACATTCCAACCACCGTGATTCCACTCAACTTGAGGAATCTTCGCCGAGAGACGGATTGGTTGAGATGCAGGAGATCCAAGGCTTTTTCAATGATGTCCTGGTTTTCGTTCGGCTGATGCATATGCCCTCCTTCAGAGGCTTGAACGAGTTGAGGCAGGTAGGAGTATGGTGAATTAAATAAACTATCTCTAAAAATATTTCCAGGTGGAAATTTCAGGCCAAACGAGGCTTGGAGCTTCTTGACCCGAAGGATACCTGGTGCTACAACCACCTCATGAAATTCCTTGTCAAAACAAGCCTGTTAAGCCTCTTCACACTCCTGATATGGACGGAGGCCTTTGGCGCGAGCGGGCCTTTTACTGTAAACATAGACGTCCCCTCCGGACAGTGGAAGGCGGCAAGGCTCAAGAACCTTCCCAAGGACGCAATGATCGCTGTTCAGGTGGAGAGCAACGGTGAGATTTTGGTTGCCTTGATTCACTCAAAGGCTTTTCAGAACTCTCCTGACAATCTCCGGCCCCTTTTCACAGGGAGGGTGGAGAGAAAGCTTTCTTTTTCCGTGGCTATCGCTGAAAAGGGAGACCACTACCTCCTCTTCGACAACCGGCGCGGAACGGAAGCCAAAGCAGTGACCGTGACCCTCCAAGCTGCACAGGCCCAAAAAGATCGCACCCAGGCTGCTGGAGCCACGCTCCGTGACTTTGAAAGGCAACTTCACAAACTCTTTGTCTTTGATTCTTTTCCTATGGGGGTGAAGCCTTGCGGGATCCCAAGGGCTTTTGCAGAAGAGCCCGGGGTCTTTCTCTGCACCGAGTATGTCTATCACCTTTACGATGCCTTGAAAGACCAGGAAAGGGCTAAGGACTTCCTCTCCTTTTCGATCTTCCGCGAGGTTGCGGCCCAGCTCCTTGAAGATTGGAATCACCTCTCTGCCGGAAAAACCGAAACAGCGGATGAATTTGCCGTAGTTCTAATGCTTATGCTGAACCAGAAGAGCCGGGTGTACGGAGCTGCGGATTTTGCCGCCAAGAATCCCTCAGCCTTCAACACCATGACCAAGCTTTTCCAGGAGGGCCGGCATCCGCTTTCGGCGGAGCGCGGCAAGAGTGTTCTGAACTGGGCGAAGGACTCCGCCCTTCCCAAGAAGTGGCAGGCTTTTCTGGTGCCTCATATGCAAACGGCCCTGCTGAAGCGGCTCAAACAGAAGCCCTCGGCTTGGACCGATCTTTCCCTCGTGGAAAAAGAGCTGGCCGCCCGCGAGAAGAAAGCCATTTGATAGGGTTAGGACGTGACAAGTGACGAGTAACGAGTGACAAGTCCAGGTTTTCTGCTCGTCACTTGCCCTTCGACTTTGCTCAGGGCCGTGAGCGTGTCGAACGGTTACTTGTCACTCGTGACTGATTCATCTTCAGGGTTTGAGGAAGAGGACTTTGCATTTCAGGCCCGGAGGCAACTTGTACTCGGGGTTCGGGAGCTCCAGCCGCACACCGAAGGTGCCGCTTGCCGCATCCACCACCTTGTCCACGATCGTCACTTTGGCCTTGTACACGCCGCCCACAGGCGCTTCCGGTTTGACTTCCGCAACCATGCCGTTCCTTACCGAACCGAGCATGCTGACCGGCATGATCACTTCCACGTGAAGGGGATCGATTTGGGCAAGCTTCATCACTGGTTTGTCTTCGATGTACTCTCCCTGGTGAAGGTACCGTTCCACGACCACACCGTTCACAGGGCTGCGAATGCTCATGCGTTTCACCACCTCGACCGATCGTTTGTATTCAAGCTCAGCAAGGCGCTTGGCTTCCAAGGCTTCGTTCAGAGCAAGTTCAGCCAGCATTCTCCGGGTCTCGGCCTCATCCCACTCCTGGAAAGAGAGAGTCTTTTTCTCGTAAAGCTCCTTTTTGCGCTGCTTGCTCCGGTCTGCAAATTCCATCTCCGCTTTTTTGGCTTTGATGGTTGCATCCAGCTCCGCCCTGGCCTTTGCGAGCTCCATGGTCGATTTCTCAACCCCGGCCTGAAGAGTGGCCACCACCTGGCCTTCCTTCACCACGTCCCCGCGGTCCACGGCCACGCTTTCGAGAATGCCCGGCGTGTTGCTGCCCACATTGGCGGTCAGCTTCGGCTCGATCAAGCCGTCAAACTCCTGGGCTTGAGCATCCATCGATCCCAGCAAAAAGAAAATTGAAGTCAACGCTGCGATGAACAAGATTGCTGATCCACCCCGTCGTTTCCCGTCTCTTGTCTTCTGTCTTCTATTCTCCATGGTGTTTGCTCTGTCTCCTTTTATTGTTCACCGTTCACGGTTATCCGTTCACCGTTAACCGATCTCTGATCACCGTCTTTCCTATTCTGTCTTCTGTATGCTGTCTCCTGTCTCCCGTATTCAGTCTTCTTTATTCTTGTCACTCGTTACTCGTCATTTATGCGCCTCTGGCGCACTTGTCACTAGATTTCTCACTCACTTCTTCCTGAAAACGCCAACGATTCACTGAGCTGCTCATCCATCTTGAGCAGGTTGTGTCTCATCCGGGCATGTAACCGTTGCGCCCCTCTCTGGGCACGGCCGAAGAGAACTCGCCCCAGCCACTTGCCGAAAAAAGTGCTCAACGTCGCTTCCGCAAGCCATTTCCAGGGCTTCCATACATGAACCATGATCAGTTCGTCGTCAAGAGAAACAAAGGCCTCGCTCGCACCGGGGTCCCCCTGCCTGCCGCATCGGCCGAAGAGCTGCCGATCAATTCGGCCTGCCTCATGGCGCTCCGAGGCAATGACATGGAGTCCGCCAATCTCGACCACACCCGGCCCCAGGCGGATGTCCGTGCCCCGGCCTGCCATGTTGGTTGCCACCGTAATCTGGGCCGGCTGGCCTGCCTGAGAGATGATCTCCGCTTCCTCCTTGTCCTGCCTGGCATTGAGAACCTTGTGCGGC
>JALOPA010000522.1 GCA_025454125.1 Thermodesulfobacteriota bacterium | reverse complement strand
AACGAAACGCTTGCCCTCTTGTTGAACTCTGAGTTGGGCCGTTGTGAAAATTGTTTTTCGCAGTAACTTTACTGTGAATCACCAGGAGTTAGGGGAATAAAATATGGCAGTGGGTTGGTCCAAGGATGGGGATGTGCAGGAGCAAATAGACGCCACTCTAGAATCCGGAGTACAGTTGGCGAGGAGCCGGTTGTCTAGCGGCGAGAGCGCTACTCATTGCGAGGAATGCGGCATTGCTATTCCGGATGCTCGGCGTAAGGCTATCCCCGGAGTCCGACTTTGTGTCAGTTGTCAATCAGAAATCGAAATAGGACAAAAGAAGAGCGTCACCCTCTTCAATCGAGCCGGTAGCAAAGACAGTCAACTAAAGTAGGTTTTTGGTATTGGACAGCATTCATACCCCGGCGCTTCGCCCCAAAATCCCCCCACCAAAGGCGGGTAAGCCTTACTCCTCCTTTACGAAAGGGGGAAATTCCAGTACAAGTCCTCCCCTTTATAAAGGGGAGACAGACGGGATTTTATTTGCGAGAGACCCAGAATGCTCGAAATAGACGGCAGTGAACACTCCGGTTCAGGCACCATTGTTCGGGACGCCGTTCCTTTCTGCATCCTCACAGGCCAAGACATCCATCTGCGAAACATCAGGGCCAAGAGAGACAAACCCGGGCTGAGACCTCAGCACCTCAAAGCGCTTGAAGCGGCCGCAGGTCTTTGCGACGGCAAGCTGGAGGGAGGGACGGTCGGGTCCAGGGAGATCCGGTTTCGTCCCGGCAACCGGATCAAAGGCGGCACCCGCACCTGGGACATAGGGACAGCAGGCTCCACCGCCATGCTGGCTCTTTCCCTCCTCCCTCTGGGTCTTTTCGCGGACGGTCCCTCGGCCTACAGACTGACGGGCGGCCTTTTCCAGGACTTTGCCCCTTCCCTGTTTCACTTCAAACACGTTCTGCTTCCCACCGTGCGAAGAATGGGCGTGGACGCGGAAGTGCGAATTATCCAGCCCGGCTATGTGCCGAAAGGCGGGGGCAGGATCGAGTTGCAGATTCTGCCTGCGAGGGAAGCGCTGAGACCGCTGGAACTCGTAAAGCAGGGTCGGATCCAGTCCATAAGGGGAATTGCGCTCTCCTCCCACCTCAAAGAGAGAGGCGTCTCTCGCAGAATGGGCCGGGAGTGCGAAAGAAAATTGAAGGAAAAAGGATTTCGGCCGGAAATCGAAATTCTCTACGATGAAGGGGAGAGCCCTCGCCGTGTGGGCTGAAACCGATGCCGGAAGTTTGATCGGGGCAGACATGGCAGGGGCCAGGGGACGCACCGCAGAGTTCATCGGAAAGCAAACGGCGCAGGATCTCCTGGCAGACCTAAGCTCCGGGGCTGCTGTGGACAGGCACTTGGCCGATCAGGTGATTCCGTTTGCAGCTCCAGCGAAAGGGACGAGCGAGGTTCAAATCCCATCCGTGACAGAGCACGTTGAAGCCAGGCTCTGGCTTGCGGAGAAAATCCTGGGGGCGAAATTCGAAGTTCTTGAAAATATTGTAACAATAGAGGGAATCGGCTTTCTCAGCGGGTGAGGACCGACAATCCCGTGAAAGGCCGGAAATGGACCTTTTCCGTCTTTCCGGCGGATCAAGGGTCGGGGCCTGGACCCCGGCTTCCGCCGGGGTGACGACATTAAGGTTTTCGCTGTGATTTCATTATGAGCGTTGCTGTCAAAATCAGGGGTATTTATTCCACTGCCCTGACCCGCTTTTTTCTGGACCGGGGCATGAAGGTCGTCTCGCCTTCGGATACAATCATCAAGAGATTCGGCAAGACAAAAGGCTTGGTTCCGGCCGGAGCCCATGACGTGGAAATCCTGGACCTGGAGGACATGGAGGGCGTGAGGCTCCAGGGGGAAAGCGCACCTGTGGAGACTGTGGCGAAGGCGCTGCAAAGTCATTTCCTTGACGCCATATACAGGAACAAGGTGGAGGGATCGGCCGAGGTCGATTTCCCATTCTGTGCAAAAGCCGCCCTGGACGAATTGCGGAACAGGGTCCTTCCCTCTGTCCCCAGGCATCACCACTTCAGAATCGTTGCTTCCGATTACGTGAGCTTGCTCGAAGAAAAGACGCTTTCAGGCCATCCTGAAAAACGGGAATCCTTGGGCCGCAGCATGGAAAAGAGCTTGATATGGGACACCCTCCAGGAAGGAAAGGAAATCAAGATCGAACACGTGAAGCTGGACGGAGAGGTCATTTTTCTATCCGAAGGAGTGATTGTTGAAAGGGATTTCGACCGGAGAAGACTGGTGCTGAAAAGATCCAGGTTCAAAGGCAGGACCAAGTACGATGGTTTGGGAATTGAGAAGAGGGAAGGGGATTATGCCATTTCCGAAGTCCAAGAGAGACTGTGGCACTACCAGCACACCTACTTCCGGAGTGACGCAACGCTCATCGGCCGGTATGTCAACATCAATACTCCGGTGGAGTTCTACCCTGACCGCATTCGATATGTAGACCTGGAGATCGATGTGATCCAGATGCCTGACGGAAGAATTTTTGTTTTGGATGAAGAGGACTTGGAGGCAAGGTTTAAAGCCGGGTATCTCACCGAGCAGCTCCTGGAGACGGCGAAAAAGACCGCGGTTCAACGGGTGGAAAGGCTGCGGGAGGACTGAAGCCAGTCCTTCAACTTCTGAATTAAAGGTTTATTGATTTTGACCGTCAGATAAAGGTCTCCGGCTTTGGCCCCGCCTTTTCCTTCCTCTCCCATGCCTGCCAGGCGAATGCGCTGCCCTTCCCTCAGCCCCTTCGGAAGCATGACGACCAGTTTTTTCGATTTCTTCCGGTAATAGTAAGGGTACGGGCCCCCCTCCTTGGCTTCCTGGGGCGTTAGGTCGATCGTCTCTGTCACGTCCGCACCGGTTTGAGGAAGGTCCACGCCTGTGAGCTTTTCAATGAGGTAGCGGGAAAGCTTGCCCAGAACGAGGGGAGGGGGCTGACGCCGGGCAGATCGTCTCAACGGTCCTTTGAACACAAACCCTCTGGCCGAGAAGCCCGGCCTCTTGAATTCGAAGGTCCGGTAACCCTCTCCGTAAGCTTCATTGAAAATATCATCAAAGCCCCTGAATCCGAAGGCTCGGGCCATGTCCTCAAAGATCCGGTTGATGTCCGAACCTCTGAAGATATCGCTTTCCGTGTAGTTGCTCCTGAATCGGTTGTAAGCGGATGATCCGTACTGGCTCCTCAGGCTGTCGTAATCTCGCCTCTTGGACGGATTGGAGAGCACGGCATACGCTTCGTTGACGGCCTTCATCTTGGCTGCGCTCTCCGGGTCTCCCGTGTTTCTGTCAGGGTGATACTGAAAGGCGAGCTTCCGGTAGGCTGTCTTGATCTGTTTTTCGCCGGCGTCGGAGGGCACGCCCAGAATTTCATAGTAATCTCTTGTTTCCATGGCGCTTGACGGTCAAGAGGGTAAAAATTCAGGAGTCGCTGAAGGATCATTCCCCCGTCTTCTTTAGCGTCTCCGGTGCGTGATCTTCTTTTTCGTGATGGCGAAGATACTTCAGAAGAAAGTATCCCAAAGACATGGCCAGGATGATCGCGGCGATGGCGAACAGGGTCATGCCGGGCATGTCCTTCACGTCGAGAATGATGACCTTCCGGCCCACGGCGATCAGGGCGACCGTGAAGACCACCTCCACGTGGATGGCGCGCTCGGTGAGATAGACCTTCAGGGTCTCCATCAGCTCGACGCCGATGAGCACCAGGAGGAAGAGCCCGAAAATGTCCAGGAGCTCCGAAACCTCCAGAAGAAACATGGGCGCTGTGATCATGTCTTTTAACAGGATCCAACCCACTTCAATGGTGGCAAGGCAGACCGTGATCACCATCATGACCAGCAGAGAGATGACAATGATGTGTTCGATCTTTTTCAACAAGTGAATCATCAGGATCCTCCTGCACAAGGTTCACAGACCGGCGGGCTCATGCGCAACGACAACTTCCTCGCCCCCTCACCTGGCCTCTCCCCCTTTGGGGAAGGGAGAGATTGTATTGACGGTGAGAACGGTTGAGCCATTATAGGGGCGGGGAGAGAGGTTGGCAAGAGAAGTTCAAGGGTTGAAGGTTTCGAGCGTATGGAGTAAGTTTCCCGAGGCTCACGTCATGAAGGGGTTGGGAAGTTCACAACGGAATCTTGCCTTATTCCGATGAACGGATGAACGACAACGAAAACAATCTGTCCTCGAGGATCATCTTTCTGTTTTGGATTCCTCTGGCTCTGACCTGGATTATGATGGCGCTGGAAGGCCCGATTGTGGCCTCTGTCATCGCTCGTATCCAGGAGGCGAAGCTCAATCTGGCGGCCTACGGGGTGGCCCTATCCGTGGCCTTTATCAGTGAGGGCCCGATCATCATGCTCGTGAGCACGGCAACGGCTCTGGTCAGGAACGACTCTTCCTACCGGAAGCTGTTGCGCTTCGCACTGGCGCTGAACGGGTTGATCACGGTCCTGCTGGCTGTTCTCATGATTCCTCAGGTTTTCTCTTTCCTGGCGGACGACGTCGTGGGGCTTCCTGAAGAAGTGAGCCGTCTCGCGTACTGGTCGACGCTCTTTTTTCTGCCAT
>JALOPA010000521.1 GCA_025454125.1 Thermodesulfobacteriota bacterium | reverse complement strand
GACCACCATCCATTCGGCCAACGAATTCTTTGTGAGGGGGAATGCCACCCTGGCCCACGTGGAAAACGCTCTTTCCCAGGCGCGGGGAGTCATTGCGGACAATGAACAAGCCATCCGGCAGGCTCTCCAAAACGTCAACAAAGCGATTGAAAGCACGGCGTCTCTCACCACATCAGCGGATGAAACCTTTTCCTACATGAGAAAAGACCTCCTGCTGTCCGCACAAAATCTTGAAAAGGCCAGCGAAAACCTCGACCGGCTCCTGGAGGTTTTGGCCGGTCAGCCTTCCCAGCTCGTTTTTGGAGAACCTCCTCCCCGCCGCGAGATGGAACCGGAATCCAGCAAAGGAGATCGCCCATGACCCGAACAAAACGATCGCTTGCCTTCCTCGTTCTGCTTTCCTGTTTGGCATGCTCGAGCTTCAAACAATCGCCCCAACAGGTCGACTATTACACTCTGGAATACGAGCCTCCTCGAGTTCAGGGGATCACGACCCTCCCTTTTGTCCTGAAGGTAGATCGCTTCAGTGTTTCGCCCATGTACAACACCCTTCAGATCATCTACCGGGATCGGTCGTTCAGGCGGGAAGCCTATCCCTACGAGAGGTGGCGCGCCAATCCCGGAGACCTGGTCACCTACTATCTCTCGAGGGACTTTAAGAGCCTCGGGATGTTCAAAGCCGTGGCTCCCTATGACAGCCGGGTCGAGCCCTCCCTGGTCATGGAGGGATCTGTGGATGAGTTTTTCGAGTGGGATTCGGAGGACGGATGGAAAGCCGTTCTGACCGTGACCACGGTTCTGCTGGCTCACCCTGAACCCGACGTGAGCAAGCGGATCATTTTCCAGAGAACTTTTCGCGCGGAGAAGCCGTGCAAGAAGAAGAACGTGGCAAGTCTTTCCGAGGCCATGAGTGAAGCGATGGCGGAAGTGTCCGCTCAGGTGATTCGGGCGACGTACCAGCACCTGGCAAAATAGCGCGAAGAGCAAGGAGCAGAAACCGAGAAGAAGAGAGAGGAGCGGCCTTCATGGAACCGGAGCTTATTGAGATCAAACAGGACCGGCCGGGCTTCGAGCGGTTTATCGGATCGTGGTTGTGTGTCTCAGATAGAACCGTCGTGGTGGATGTCGGACCTTCCCGATCATTGCCGAAACTGATCGCCTCTCTCACCGCCAAGGGTGTTCACCGCGTCGACTATGTGCTCCTCACGCACATCCACGTGGATCACGCAGGAGGGCTGGCGGAGTTCCTCGATCATTTTTCCACGGCCCGAGCCGTGTGCCACAGCAAGGCGATTCCCCACCTCGTGGACCCTTCGAAGCTGTGGCTGGGAAGCCAAAAAACTCTGGGCGATCTGGCGGCGGTTTACGGTCCCATACGGCCGGTGAAACAGGAGCGTCTCATCCCTCACACCGAAGCTCATGCGGAAGGCATTGAGCTCATCGAGACTCCGGGCCACGCGGTTCATCACCTCAGTTTCATCCTGGAGGGGAACCTCTTTGCCGGAGAGGCAGGAGGCGTTCACTTCAGAGGCGAAGAAAGGGAGTATCTCCGGCCTGCGACCCCTCCGGTCTTCTTTCTGAAGCAATTTGTGGAGAGCATAGACCGGCTCTTGGCCGCAAGGGATCTCCCCATGTGCTACGCCCATTTCGGCCGGGCCGAGAGTTCGCACCGCGTGCTCAAGCGAGAAAGGGCGCAGTTGCTTTTCTGGGAGCGGATCATCCGAGAAGAGACGGCCGTGAGCGACCCTGATCTGCCGGAGCGATGTATGACGAGACTTCTGGCCGAGGACCCGGAGCTCAGCGCCTTTAAAGCCCTGTCTCCCGCAGAACAGGAAAGAGAGAAGTTTTTCATGGGAAATTCGATCAAGGGGTACCTGGGATTTCTTCAGGCAGGCCATCCGTAACCTCCGCCCTTTGCGGGGTTTTGCCCCCCGAATCACGCCACCCTTTTCAGAAACTCCCTTGCTCCATCCCGCAGCTTTCTGATCGCCCTTTCCGCTGCTCCTCGGTTCCGGTACCGGCGCAGGGCCTCAGGAGAGACCGCCTCGGGACAGTGCCTGAGCTGAAGCTTGATGACCGCGTGCCGGTCATCGAGAAGAAACCGCTGGTAGACGAGGTTGGCCGGAAAAAACCTGAACTCCCTTTCCAGGATCGCCGCAGACCAGTCGACCAGGTAAGGGTGCCCGTCGCTCCCCACCAGCACATTGGCCGCCCTCTTCAGGTCACAGTGGCACACCCCTTTTGCATGGACCTTGTCCAGCAGATCGCGCAACGTGTCAAAGAATGGGGGCGGAAGTATTTTTTCCCGATCCAGCCCTTCCATGCTTCTGCCCTGGATTTCTTCAAGGACCAGGGCAAGGCCTTCCACGGCCCCGTAACACGCGGGCACTCCCCGGACTCCTTTGAGCCTTCGATAGGCCTTTCTTTCCCTCCAGATCAGGAAGCGGCCGATGAGGTTCCTGAACAGCCGGCTGTTGACGCTGAAATCCTTGACCACCGCTCGGGCCTCTCCCACTCGGATCACGTACAAGGCCGGTCTCGTGGAAGAGGGTTTCCGGAGGGTGGCTACTTTCCTTTCCGCCAGGACCGACAGGGTCAGAGACTCAACCGCGAGATTCATCTTTGAAAGCCTGCGACTTTTCCTTGACTCGATCCTGCAACCACCGGTACCAATCTTCCAAACCTTCTCCGGTCTTGCAGGAGACCTTGAAGATGGCCAGATCCGGATTGATGTTCAGGGAGTCTTTCACGATCTTGTCCACGCTGCAATCCACGTAGGGAAGGAGGTCGATCTTGTTGATCAGGAGCACCCTGGACTCGTGAAACATGAGAGGATACTTGGCCGGCTTGTCATCCCCTTCTGCAACGCTCAGAATCATGACCTTGAAGTCTTCCCCCACCTTGAATTCCGCGGGGCAGACCAGGTTTCCCACGTTCTCGACCACCAGGAGATCCAGCCGGCTGAAATCGAACTCAGGGAAAGTCTCCCGGATCATGTTCCCGTCCAGATGACAGGCCCCTCCGGTGTTGATCTGCACGGCAGGAACGCCCTTCCGGGCAATTCGCTCCGCATCGCTCGTGGACTGGATGTCCCCTTCGATCACCCCGATCCGGAGGTCCTTTTTCAAGGCATCGATGGTTTTCTCCAGAAGGCTCGTTTTCCCGGCACCCGGAGAGCTCATGAGATTGATCACCAGAAGGTGGTGCTGTTGAAACAGCGCCTTGTTCTGTTCGGCAATCCGCTCGTTCGCCTCCAGGATGTTCCTTACGACCGAAACTTTCATGAAAATCCTCCAACCTAAAGAACGTTCACCGTTATCCGTTGTCCGTTATCCGATATCGGTTCACTGTTCACCGTTGACCGTTATCCG
>JALOPA010000520.1 GCA_025454125.1 Thermodesulfobacteriota bacterium | reverse complement strand
CAGTCCGGACCTGGCTTTCAACACGGCGGTCAGCTTCACCACCAACACGAATTGGCAGAGTTACGGTGGGGAGTCCACCCTCTCGTATTTCTCACAGATGGTCGGTCTTGTGTTTCACAACTTCGTTTCGGCCGCCGCCGGCATCGCTGTGGCTGCGGCTCTGGTCCGCGGAATTGCCCGGCACACCTCGAAAACCATCGGCCACTTCTGGGTGGATCTCATCCGCGTGAATCTCTATCTGCTTCTGCCCCTTTGTGTCCTGTACTCTGTCTTTCTGGTCTCTCAGGGCATGATCCAGAATTTCAAACCCTATGAGAAAGCGTCGTTGGTCGACCCTGTGATCGTGCAAGTCCCTCTAAAGGACGCCAAGGGTCAGGAGATCAAAAACAAAGAGGGCAAGCCCGTAATGGAACAGCAGAAAGTTGAAACCCAAATCATCGCCCAGGGGCCAGCGGCCTCCCAGGTCGCCATCAAAATGCTGGGAACGAACGGCGGCGGCTTTTTCAATGCCAATGCTTCCCACCCCTATGAGAACCCGACGCCTCTGTCAAACTTCATCCAGATGCTATCCATCTTCCTCATTCCAAGCGGCCTCACCTATTACCTCGGCCGGATGGTCAGGAACCAGAAACACGGATGGGCCGTGTGGGCTGCCATGGCGATTCTTTTCCTGGGCCCTCTCATGCTCTGCTCGTGGGCGGAGAGCACCGGAAACACGCGGTTGAATGCGTTAGGGGTGGAGGCTGCAAGCGGCAACATGGAAGGGAAGGAGGTCCGCTTCGGGATCTTCAATTCCGCGCTCTTCGCCGTCGTCACCACCGATGCCTCTTGCGGCGCAGTGAACTCCATGCACGACTCCTTCACGCCCCTGGGCGGGTTGGTTCCTTTGTTCAACATGCAGTTGGGTGAAGTGGTTTTCGGCGGCGTCGGCGCAGGGTTGTACGGAATGCTCGTTTTCGTGATTCTTGCGGTTTTCCTCACAGGGCTTATGGTGGGCCGCACTCCTGAATACCTGGGCAAAAAGATCGAACCCTACGAGGTGAAGGTCAGCGTCCTCTCCCTGCTGATCCTGATTCTCAGCATCCTCGGGTTCAGTGCCTGGGCCGCGGTGAGTTCATGGGGGCTGGCCGGGTTAAACAATGGAGGCCCCCACGGTCTGAGCGAAATGCTCTACGCCTATTCCTCCGGCACCGGAAACAACGGCAGCGCTTTTGCCGGCATCACAACCCATACGCCTTGGTACAACACGACTCTGGGCTTGGCCATGCTGATCGGCCGTTTTGTCATGATCGTTCCTGTGCTGGCTCTTGCCGGAAGCCTAGGGAGAAAAAAGCTCATTGCCGCAAGCGGCGGGAGCTTTCCTGTGTGGGGCTTCACCTTTACCCTTGTGCTCGTGGGAACCATCCTGATCGTAGGGGCCCTCACGTTTCTTCCGGCTCTGGCTCTCGGCCCAATCGTCGAACATTTCCTGATGACAGGGTCGGATGCTCTTTATTAAGGAGAAAACCTGTGGCTGCTAGAACTCATTCCCTTTTTGACCGTGAAATCCTTGTGCAGGCGATCATCGACGCTTTCAAGAAACTCAATCCCATGTCGTTGCTGAAGAACCCCGTGATTTTCGTGACGGAGGTGGGAGCGTGCTTCACGACCCTCGGAATTTTCCTGAGATCAGAGCATGAACCCTTAGGCTTTGTCGTGCAGATCTCACTCTGGCTCTGGTTCACGGTGCTCTTCGCCAACTTTGCAGAGGCCGTTGCCGAGGGCCGGGGAAAGGCTCAGGCCAGGGCGCTCCGCAGGACCCGCACCCGGACCATGGCCCATCGCCTAAAGGCTGATGGGACTGCAGAGACAGTGGCGGCCAACAGGCTCCGCAAGAGTGACCTCGTCCTCGTCGCTGCCGGGGAGATCATTCCGGCAGACGGCGAAATCATCGAGGGGGTAGCCACGGTGGATGAATCGG
The DNA here is from genome assembly GCA_025454125.1 of Thermodesulfobacteriota bacterium. Next base: position 1,414 of record JALOPA010000520.1, on the reverse strand, counting down.
CCATCACAGGCGAGTCCGCCCCTGTCATCCGGGAAGCGGGCGGAGACCGGAGCGCAGTGACCGGAGGGACAAGGGTCCTCTCCGATCAAATCAAGGTTCGTGTCACTGCCGATCCAGGCGAAAGTTTTCTGGACCGCATGATTCGTCTCGTCGAAGGAGCAAGGCGCCAGAAGACCCCGAACGAGATTGCCCTGACGATCCTGCTTTCGGCCATGACGATCATCTTCCTGGTGGTCATCATCACTCTCAGGCCCTTCGGTCTTTACTCGGGCATGTCCCTGACCATCACCGTGCTGGTTGCACTGCTGGTCTGCCTGATCCCGACCACGATCGGCGGGCTGCTCAGCGCTATCGGAATCGCAGGAATCGACCGCATGGTCCAGAAGAATGTGCTAGCCATGAGCGGCCGCGCGGTTGAGGCGGCAGGAGACGTGGACGTCCTGCTCCTCGACAAGACAGGAACCATCACCCTGGGGGACCGACAGGCCACAAAGTTTCTCCCTGCAGGCGGAGTCAAGGTTGAAGAACTGGCCAATGCAGCGCAGCTGGCCTCTCTCGCCGACGAAACTCCGGAGGGAAGAAGCATCGTTGTGCTGGCCAAGCAGTACGGCCTGAGAGGCCGCTCCATCTCGGAGATGCCGAACGCCAAGTTCCTTGCCTTTTCCGCACAGACAAGAATGAGCGGCCTGGATGTGGAGGGCAGGCAGATCCGGAAAGGAGCGCCGGGCGCCATACAGGATTTCATCGGTCATGCTTTACCCCCGGAGGTTAAGGACGCCGTAGACTCCGTCTCCCTTTCCGGCGGAACCCCGCTTCTCGTGGCCGACGGGTCAAGGGTCCTGGGCACCGTGCACCTGAAGGATATCGTGAAAGGCGGGCTCAAGGACCGTTTTGAGCGCTTCAGGGCCATGGGCATCAAAACCGTGATGATCACCGGGGACAACCGGCTCACTGCAGCCGCTATCGCCAGGGAGGCGGGCGTGGATGATTTCATCGCCGAAGCCAAGCCGGAAGACAAGCTGGCCCTCATCCGCAAGGAGCAGGCGGCCGGTCACCTTGTGGCCATGACAGGAGACGGGACCAATGACGCCCCTGCCCTGGCCCAGGCGGATGTGGGGGTTGCCATGAACACGGGAACCCAGGCTGCCAAGGAGGCCGGAAACATGGTGGATCTCGACTCCAATCCGACCAAGCTCATTGAAGTGGTGGAGATCGGCAAACAGATGCTTATCACACGAGGGGCTCTGACGACCTTCAGCATCGCGAATGACGTGGCCAAGTACTTTGCCATCATCCCGGCCATGCTGGTGGCGGTCTTTCCTGTCATCGCCCCTCTGAACATCATGGGACTCCAGTCCTCCATGAGCGCGATCCTGAGCGCTGTGATCTTCAACGCGCTCATCATCATTGCGCT
>JALOPA010000519.1 GCA_025454125.1 Thermodesulfobacteriota bacterium | reverse complement strand
AGAACTGGCAGTCCAGAGTGGCCACTCGTTTGACCGTTCGTTTCCAGATGTCGCGGCTGCAGAGGTCCGTCCCGGAAAACTCGTTGGGCCCGGTCTTCAGCTTCAGGATTTCCTTCACGAAGAAGATCTCTTGGCCCTTGTTGTCCTGGAAAGAAATCCTGAAATCGCAACCGTCCCAAGTTTTGTCCGAGAGGATGGACACGCGCCATTCGAAGGTCACCAGCATCTGATGTTCGGAAACCTGGATCACCTCGAACTTGACCGTCGGTTTCGCTTCAGTCAGGCTCGCGACGGCTATTGCGGCGCAAAGGGCCAGAAAAAGGCCGAAATTCCTCTTCATGGAGATTCCCTCCTGTGTGCGGGAAAAAGGCAAATCTTTCCTGAGCCTAGACGAATTCACTTGCTTTAGCAAGATCCCTCTAGGGAGGTCAACTTCGGGCTTGCAGTTTGTAAATATTCGTTTATATTATGCTTAAATGTTTGAAGGAGGGTTGAATCCATGGGAAACGACACGATAGTCAGGACAAGAGCGGAAGTTCTTGTCAGCGATTATGTGAGAAGCGTCTACAACTGGATGGGCATCGGCCTGGGCCTGACCGGCGTTGTGGCCTATTACGTCTCAACCAGCGAAACCCTTCTCAGGCTGGTTTTCGGCAATCCAATGCTCTTGCTCGCCTTGATCCTCGTGGAACTCGGCCTGGTGTTCTCGATCGCCGGCCTGGTGAACCGCATGAGCGCCGGCACGGCAACAGTCCTTTTCGTCGTCTATTCGGGCCTCAACGGTGTGACGCTTTCGGCGATCTTTCTGGCCTATACGCAATCCTCTGTGGCGAGCGCCTTTTTCATCTGCGCGGCCACGTTTGTTGCGTGCAGCGTTTACGGGTGGACCACCAAGAAGGACCTGACCTCCCTAGGGAGTTTTATGATGATGGGGCTTTTCGGCATCATCATCGCCTCGTTGGTCAACCTGTTCCTCAAGAGCGATGCCGTCAGCGCGATCGTCAGTTACATCGGGGTGTTTGTGTTCATCGGTCTCACAGCCTATGACACCCAGAAAATCAAGAACATGGCCATGACCCAGCCGGCCAACCTCGACGGAGGGGTTGTTCGAAAGGGAGCGATCTTGGGCGCCCTGTCTCTTTACCTTGATTTCATTAACCTGTTTCTGATGCTCCTGAGCATTTTCGGCCAAAGAAGGAATTGAATTAGCTGTTTTCAGAACGCCCATCCCCTCTGGTTCCCGCTTTACCGTGGTCAAGGCGGATGATTCCATGAGGGGTTATTTTTTTGAGTCATGGAATGGGCTTCGAACCGTCGTACCTGCGATTGCACTCACAAGGGCTCCTCAAGGACAGAGCCGCGAAGGCGCTCGCGCTTCTCGAATCCTGCCGTCTCTGTCCGAGAGCCTGCGGGGCCAATCGGTTGAAAGGCGAACTGGGTTTTTGCGAAACCGGCAGGAAGGCCGCAGTGGCGAGCGCCAGCGCCCACTTCGGGGAGGAGACCCCCCTGGTGGGACGCTCCGGTTCAGGGACGATCTTCATCAGCTCGTGCAACCTTCTGTGCAGTTTCTGCCAGAACCACGAGATCAGCCACGGCAAGGAGGGGGTGGAGGTGGAGCCTGAGCACATGGGGGCTCTGATGCTGGAACTCAGCCGCGCCGGTTGCCACAACATCAATTTTGTGACGCCCACTCACGTGGTCCCCCAGATCCTGGAAGCGCTCCCTTACGCGATCGAAAGGGGTCTAAGCGTGCCCTTGGTTTACAACTCCGGCGGTTACGACCGTGTGGAAACCCTTGAGATCCTAAACGGGGTGTTCGACCTCTACATGCCCGACTTCAAGTTCTGGGACAACCGCTGGGCCGAGCGCTATTGCCAAGCGCCCGACTACAGAGAGGTGGCCATGGCCGCTCTTCGTGAGATGCACCGGCAGGTGGGGGACCTGGTGCTGGACGAACGGGGCATTGCGCAGCGGGGGCTCCTGGTGAGGCACCTGGTCATGCCCAACCGGGTCGCGGGGACGGAGGAAATCATGACGTTTCTGGCCAAGGAGATCTCCCCCAACACCTACGTGAATGTGATGGACCAGTACCGCCCCTGCGGGAGCGGCTCCCGGGACGAATTCATTGGCCGCCGTCTCGACTCAAAGGAATACCGGGAGGCCGTGAAGGCCGCTCTGGGAGCCGGCATGGAGCGTTTGGACGAAAGGGACCGGATCCGGTTGATCTTCAGACCATGATTGAGAAAGAAAAAACCTTCATCGTTGGGGACGTGCACGGGTGTCTCGATATGCTGAAGAGACTCATGGAGGCCATTGGATGGAGCCCGGACACGGACCGCCTCATTTTCCTGGGCGATTTCATTGACCGGGGTACCCAGTCCAGAGGGGTCGTCGAGTATGTCATGGAAATCTCCAACCGCTCCGAACGGGTGGAGTGTCTCATGGGGAACCACGAGCGGATCCTCCTCGATTTCCTGGACGGAAAAGACACGAACACCTTTTTTTTGAACGGGGGCATGGCCACCCTCAACAGCTACCGCACGGAACAGCAAAAGTACGGAGGATTCCTCATCCCGGAGGACCACGTGTCGTTTTTGCGTTCTCTCAAGCTTCTCATCGAACTGGAGGACTACTATGTCGTCCACGCCGGGTTCCGGCCGGGGATTCCCATAGCGAACCAGACCACGGAGGATCTGCTGTGGATCCGGGATTCTTTCATCTTCTCGAATTACTACTTCGGCAAAAGGGTGATTTTCGGCCACACGCCTTTTGCCCAACCCCTGGTGATGGAGAACAAAATCGGCCTGGACACGGGCGCCGTTTACGGGAACAGGCTGACCTGCCTTGAGCTGCCCTCCTGTAAATTTCATTTTGTGGAGGCATGAGCAACCCTTGAGCCTCACCGTCGGACTCACCTCCACGATCCCGGTTGAAATCGTCCTGGCCGCCGGGTGTAAACCCCTGGACCTCAACAATGTCTTCATCACCTCCCAAGCTCCGGACAAGCTGATCCAGCAGGCCGAGCAGGCGGGCTTCGCCCACAACCTGTGCGCGTGGATCAAAGGAATCTACTCCGCCACCCTTCAGAACCGGGTTTCCTGCGTCATTGCCGTGACGGGCGGGGACTGCAGCAACACGACGGCACTCGCGGAAGTGCTTGAGAGCAGGGGGGTGCGGGTGCTTCCCTTCGATTTTCCCCTGGATCGGGACCGGGAGCTCCTGAGGAGGCAGATGGAGAGGCTGCGGCAGGCTCTGGGGGCCTCCTGGAGCGAGGTGGAGCGAGTGAGAGTCCGTCTTCGGACGATCCGGAAAAAGCATCTCCGTGAGGTGAGGAATATGCCACCCCGCAGACCCAAGCCCGTCAAGACCGACATCCGCG
>JALOPA010000518.1 GCA_025454125.1 Thermodesulfobacteriota bacterium | reverse complement strand
TTTGACCTCTTTTCCAAAGCCTTCACTTCTGGTCTCTTCGACCATCTTCACCATGTCCGGCACTTCCTCGCCCGTTCTGAATCCGTATTTGACGCCGTCATATCGGGCTAGGTTACTGCTCGCCTCAGCCGTAGCGATCAGGTAGTAGGTGCTGATGGCATAGCGAGTGTGGGGTAGCGACACCTCCAAAATGCGGGCTCCCTGTTTCGCGAGAAGGTTGACCGCGTCCATGATCTTGGCCTGGATTTGAGGGTCGAGCCCTTCCACAAAATACTCTGTGGGCAAACCGATGCGGAGTCCGGACAGCCCTTTTTTCAGTGCGCGACGGAAGTCCGGGGTAGGGACCTCTGCGGAAGTTGAATCCAGCGGATCATGTCCGCAAATCGCGTTCAAGAGAAGGGCGCAATCTTCGACCGTGCGGCCCAGGGCGCCCACCTGGTCCAGGGAAGACGCGTAAGAGACCAATCCGTAGCGAGAAACTCTGCCATAGGTGGGCTTGATGCCGGCCACTCCGCAGAAGGCGGCCGGAAGGCGGATGGAGCCTCCTGTGTCCGATCCAACGGAGAGGATGGTCTCGCCTGCCGCAACGGCCGCGGCAGCACCGCCGCTCGACCCCCCGGGCACACACTCGGGGTTCACAGGGTTGCGCGTAGCGCCGAAAGCGCTGTTTTCCGTGGACGACCCCATGGCGAACTCATCCATGTTCGTCTTCCCGATGAGCACGGCCCCGGTCTTCATGACCGCTTTGACGGCGGTGGCGTTGTAAGGGGGAATGTAGTCTTTGAGAATGGCTGAACCACAAGTTGTTTTGATGCCTCTGGTGCAGAGCACATCCTTCACGGCTAAGGGAATCCCGTCCAAGGGCGAAAGACTCTCGCCCCGGTGAAACCTCTTGTCCGCCTGGTCGGCCTGTTTCAGGGCGAGGTCGCGCGTTGTCGTGATGTAGGCCCGGATGAGGTTTTCCTTCTCGTCGATCCTGGCGAGCACAGACTCCGTGAGCTCCCTTGAGCTCACTTCTTTTTTCTTGAGCATCCGGCTGAGGTCTGCTGCGCTTCGATCACACAAATCCATAGTTTAACCTTTAATCAACTCGCAAAAAACCCGAAAACGCCTTTCTCTGTCATTCCCGCGGAGGCGGGAATCCAGTCTTTCTATGGTCTTCTGGACTCCCGCCTTCGCGGGAGTGACGGGAGAAGAGGCTTCTTACGCTGTCGCAAACCTTGCTGTATTCGTAAGCAGTCCGGTTCACCCCTCAATGATCTTGGGGACCTTGAAGAAATCTTTTTCCCTTGCCGGGGCATTGGAGAGAATTTCCTCTGCTTTTCCCTCTTTCCCGAGCTTGTCTTCGCGCCACACGTTCTTCATGGGAATCACGTGGCTCATGGGACGGACGTTTTCTGCGTCCAGGTCCCTTAGCGTTTCAACATACTCGAGGATAGAGTTGAGGTCCTTCTGATAGAGATGAACCTCGGACTCAGTCAGTTTGAGGCGGGCGAGCCTGGCAATGTGCCTCACATGGTCCGGAGAAACCCTTTCCGAGAGGGAAGCTGCCGTCCCCGCCTTGACTTCTGCTGTGGTCATTCTCTCTGGGGCAAACCCTGCTGAAGGAATGGCCAGGCTCAGTTCCTTGAGCTGAGAGCCCTCCACAAAGGAAGGAGCTTGACTGAGCGGGCAAAAGGCACTCCGGTTTTTCGGGAAGGCGATGACCTCCCGGATGGAAGACGCCTTCAGAATCATGGCGATCACCCGGTCCAGGCCTAACGCAAGCCCGCCGTGTGGCGGAGCCCCATACTCCAGAGCGCGGAGAAAAAAGCCGAACTTGGCTTCCAGTTCCTCCTCGGTCAACTCCAGAGAGAGAAAGATCTTTTTCTGAATGTCCATCCTGTGGATCCTGATGCTCCCGCCGCCCAGTTCCTCGCCGTTCATCACAAGGTCATAGGCCCGCGACTTAAGGGCGAGGCACTCCTGCTTGTTTGCCGGGTCAAAATCAACCCGGTCCGGCATGGTGAAGGGATGGTGCTGGGAACCGAGCTTCCCATCCTTGAGTTCGAACAGGGGGAAGTCCGTTACCCACAGGGGCTCATAGCGATCCTCGGGAATGAGCTTCAGCCTCTCAGCGAGATGGAGCCGAAGGGCCGAGAGCACCTTGTTCACGAGATCACGATCCGTGTCGGCAATCATGATGAGAACATCACCGTCCCCGGCGCGAAAACGGTCTCTGAGGCGGTCCAGCTCGGTTTTGCTGAAGAACTGGACGATGTTGGACTCCAGCCGGCCGTTCGCCACCTTCATCCAGGTCATGCCCTTGGCGCCCAAGGACGGGGCGATCTTGATTGCATATTCGTTCTGAAGCACGTTCTTGCTGAGCACGTCGGCCTGGCCTTTGACGCAAAAGCCCTTGATGCAACCTCCGGCCCGCACGAGTTGCCTGAACACGGCATACTGAGTTTCTCGGAGAAGGTCCGTGACCTCTTCAAAGGCCATGTCAAAGCGAAGGTCCGGCCGGTCCGACCCGTAACGCTCCATGGCGGTGTCGTAAGTCATTCTGGGAAAGGGTCTTGGAAGAGAAATCCCGCCGAGGGAGAACATCCTGACCGTGAGTTCTTCGATCATCTCGTAAATGAATTCCTCGTCGATGAAGGAGGCTTCGAGGTCGAGTTGGGTGAACTCAGGCTGACGGTTGGGCCGCAAGTCTTCGTCCCTGAAGCAGCGGGCAATCTGAAAGTAGCGGTCCATGCCGCTCATCATGAGAAGCTGCTTGAAGAGCTGCGGCGACTGGGGCAGGGAATAGAACTTGCCCTTGTGAACGCGGCTGGGCACCAGGTAGTCCCTGGCTCCTTCTGGCGTGCTCTTGGTGAGGAAAGGGGTTTCGATTTCCGTAAAGTGAAGCTCGTCAAGGTAGGTTCGGATGCACTTGACGAGCTTGTAGCGCTTGATGAAGAGCTCCTGAGCCGAGGGCCGCCTCAAGTCCAGGTAGCGGTACTGGAGTCTCAGTTCTTCATCGACCTTCTCAGGATTGGCCTTGATGTCCTCGCCAAAGGCAATGGCTTTTTCAGAGATCTTGAAGGGAAGGGTCCTGGACAAAGAAAGCACTTCCATGTCTTCTGCCAGGACCTCAATGGTGCCGGTTCTCAAGTTCGGATTGTCCGTCCCCATGCGGCGAAGCGCCACCTTGCCCCGCACCTCAATGACATATTCCTCCTTGAGGCCGGCGGCCTTGTCGTAGCTGTCCTTGCCAATCTCGGGGTTGAAGACGACCTGCACGATCCCGCGAACATCGCGGAGGTGGATAAAACGCAGACTTCCGTGATCGCGGAACGCATCGACCCACCCCATGAGGAGAATATCCTTTCCCGCGTCAGGCGGGGTCAGATCTCCACAGTATGTTCTCTTTC
>JALOPA010000014.1 GCA_025454125.1 Thermodesulfobacteriota bacterium | reverse complement strand
GGCGCGGGTCTCCCCGTTCTCCTCCTGGCCCCTGAATGTCAATGTGGATGCAGGGGAAACATCCGCCCGTTCAGGGGCCTATTCTTTCCCATTTCACCAAGCCTTTGAGTGTGAAGTCTTTTGCCAAGAAGTGGAAACCAGGTTCTCAATATTTCAGTAGTTTCTTACACAAATAGGGATCTGGGTTTCTAGATCCTCTCTAACCACCTGAATTTTCAATGAACATTCTAAACATCATTGTTGGCATGAAAGATGCTCAAGAAAATACGCGCAGTGGGGCTGTAGCTCAGTGGGAGAGCGCAGAGCCTTGTGGCGAGATGGAACAAATAAGGAAGGCGTTCGCCGCATAGCTCTGAGGTCGCAGGTTCAAGTCCTGCCGGCTCCACCAAGGCCTCTGTCGTTGCCTGGCAATATCGGGTTTGAAGGGTTAAGGAAAGAGTTCAGAAGGTCGTGGGATGGGTCACAGGCCAATCAAGAGAAATCTCCGAGCAATGGGGGATCGACGCTCTTCACATGATCGGCGCTCCGGCATTGAGAGAAGGACCTTCTCCTATATAGCTCACTTTCCCGAGAGGAGAAGTGGTCAAGATCGCAGGAAGTCTGAACAACGAAGCAAAGACTGGGTCCGAACATCTCAATGGTCCAGCTCAGGGAAAGAAATGAGCGGGATTGACGGGGATCTCGTGGAGTGATGATGGTTAAAGTTCGCTTCCCACATGACAGGCGCAAAGGCAAGGATAGGCGAAGCCATCTCGACCAAGACTATTTCCTCAAAGGCGGCATCGAAAGAAGAAGCGGTTGGGAACGAAGAACCCATGGGGAGAGAAGGTGGAACTGGGTCAGGGTAGACAAATGGTCCAGTGCAGGCTTGCCATGCTCAGAGAGCACGGCATTCTTGCGACCGAGGTTGAGCCGCAAGGGATCCGATTAACACTGCCTGTTCGGGAAGCACACCAGGGGAGTATCTCAAATGGCTCTGTTGAAAAAGGAAAAAGAGAAGGCATTGAAATGCCGTACCGGCATGGACTTACCGAAGAGACGTTTTGGATTCATAGGGATCGAAAAGGGTTTCATAAACGCAGATCATCTCTATGAAGCCTTGTTAAGACAGAGAGCACAAGAGACTGGATCGGAAGAGAGAAGATTACTGGGAATGATCTTGAAGGATCTCGGCTACCTTTCGGTTTCTCAAGTCAACGAAATCCTCCAAACCCTTGAGCGTGAAGTGCAGTCCAGCACTCTACTGCAAGGCCGTCTAAGGAGAGCGTGAAAAGCTAAATCTGAAAACGTGCTTCTCCCCCATACCTTTCAAGATAAAGGGGACGTTGTTGACTATCGTTAATATATCTGGTAAATGAGTGGAAAGGGACGGAGGAAGGACAATGCCGAGGCAAGCGAGACTGGACTGTGCAGGGACACTTCACCATGTGATGGTGAGGGGCATTGAAAAACGGAAGATCGTGGATGACGACAGGGATCGTGAGCGCTTCGCTTCTCGACTTGGGCAATGCGCCACGGATACGAAGACCGCGATTTACGCCTGGGCGTTGATGCCCAATCACGCCCACCTTCTCTTGCGCAGCGGCCCCAGAGGCCTAGCCGCCTTCATGCGCCGATTCCTCACAGGCTATGCCGTCACCTACAACCTCCGCCACAGGCGCCATGGCCACCTCTTCCAGAACCGCTACAAGTCGATCGTCTGCGATGAGGACGCCTATTTCACCGAACTGGTGCGCTACATCCACCTGAATCCTTTGAGAGCAAAGGAGGTGAAGGACCTCTCTGATCTTGGCAAATACCGCTGGTGCGGGCACAGTGTGCTCATGGGGAAGGTTAAGCGTCCCTGGCAGGAGCGAGACTATGTGCTATCGTGGTTTGGGAAAAGAGAGGGAGAGGCAAGGAGAGCGTATAAGGCCTATGTCAAGGAAGGAGTATTGGAGGGGAGTCGGCCGGATCTAGTGGGGGGAGGGTTGATTCGTTCGATGGGAGGGTGGTCGGAGGTGATGTCGCTCAGAAGGAGCAAGGAGAGGGCGCTTTGTGATGAGAGAATCCTGGGAAGCGGGGAGTTTGTTGAAGCGCTGCTGAGAGAAGCGGAGGAGAAGGTAAAGCACCGACTGACAGGGGAAGAGCGCAGGCTAAAGGCGGCTAGGATGATCCGCGAGAGGTGCAAGGCGGAGGGTATAGGGATCGAAGAGCTGAGGGGAGGGGGCCGTCGGGGGCGATTACCAGAAATCCGATCGAATTTGGCCGCTAGACTTGTTGAGGAGTATGGTTTGTCACTGGCTGAGATTGGGAGGCAGTTGGGGATAACCACCTCTGCGGTTTCGCAGGCCATCAGGAAAAGGGAAAGAGGCTAATAAAGTTAATCAACAACGTCCCCTAAACGAGCGGTCAGAAGGCGCCCGGTGCACGCTCAGGCTGCGGACGGATCGATTTCTTCGGGTTGCCACAGCAGGCGTCCCTCCATGCCGCCTGCAATCACCAGGGTCTGGCCGGTGATGTGCCGCGCCAGGGTGTCGGAGGCCAGGTACACCACCGCGTTGGCCATGTCCTCAGGCCTCCCAATCTGGGGCAGCGCCATGGTGGCGGTGACGTTGCGGATGATTCGGGCGTCGCCGAGCTTCGCCTCGCTGCGGGGCACCACGGTCCATCCGGGGCACACGCAGTTGATCCGTCCGCCGCAGTAGTCCCGCGTGTGAGGCGCAAGGCGAGTCAGTTCGTTCTTCAAAGTCCGCGTGAGACCGAAAGCGATCGCCGCCTTTGCCGCGGCATAGTCCGCATGGTTCGCCTCGCCGTACACGGCGGCGGTGGAGCCGATCAACACGGCGTTGCCGCGCTTCCGCTTGGCCACCAGCCGGAAGAATTCACGCACGCACAGGAAGGTCGAGGTGAGCACACCGTCCTGCGTCCCCCGCCACTGCTTGAGCGGCATCCGATGGAGCGGCACATCCCTAAGCTCCCACGATCCGGCGTTCGCCACGAGGGTGTCCACGCGGCGGAACCGTCTCAAGGCGAGGTCAAACAGGCTCTTCACCTGGGGCTCTTTTGTAAGATTTGCGCGGACCAAGAAGGGTTCGCTCTCCGCCAATTCGCGCTGCAAAATCCGAGCACCCTCCACATTGCGGTGATAATGGAGAACGAGCCTGGCGCCTTCCGCTGCAAAAGCGCGAGCGATGGCCGAACCGATACCGCCGGAGGCACCGGTGATGAGAACGACCTTGTCCGTAAGATTCGTGTTCATGTCACGTCAAAACGCCGGCTAATGGCTGGGAATTTCGTAGACAGGGCCGTAGTTGCCGTCTTCAAAGACGGGGCGGAACTCGCAGAGCAGCGCGTTGGTGGCCTGTTCGACCAGGACCACATCTCGTTCACACACCTGGGTCATGTCCATGTCGTTGACCGCTCGCCTCAGCTGCTCGAACTGGGAGAGCAGCTTCTGGTTTTCAAAAGAGAACTGAATTCGCTTGTGCACGTCGATGATCGTGCCGATGCACATCTCCACTCTGAGCCGGTATTTGTGCCTCTGCTCCATGGGCCGACGGACCTAGGCTCTCCCGGTCTCCACAAGGGTGTCGAAGAAGACCTTGTAGAAGCGCTCGTTCTCCGAGACCGCCTTCTTCAGGATGAGGTGCAGCTTTTGGAGGTCTTTGGTGTTGATCACCACGTTGGCGCTCATGGCAAACGCCATCATGTTGTCCATGGTCTTGAACTGGTCCGAGACGAGGGCCAGGAAGATCTTGCGGCGAACCGACATGGACAGCCGGTTCAGGTAGTTGACGATGACGCTGTGATCCAGGGGCTGGTTGTCGAACCCGTCGGCGAGAATGATCAGGTCAAAGTGGTGGAAGCGCAATTTACCGATGGCGTCCCGGGTGTTCGGCGTGGGGATGCACTTGTATCCGATGAGCTCCAGGCCGGCCCGCAGGTGATCTTCGTTCATGTTGCTGTTGGGCATGATCAGGGCCAGCTTGATCCCCTCTTCAAAAAAATCGAGAGACTGGTCGCTCGTGAAATCCTCGTACCCGTAGGACTCTTCAGGGGGTTTGCGGCCGGCCGCCGGATTCATCATCGTCAGGGGGGCCTCATCAGGTTCCACCGCCTTGGGAGGCTCTACCGGCGCTTCAGCGCCGACGGCGATCGTGCCCTTGCACTTCGGGCAGTTCAATTTGATGATCTTGCCCTTGGGAACCTTGTCGTCAGGAATGTTGAACCTGGCCTTGCACTGCCCGCAGGTCACTTCCATGGTCTCTGCTCCTCGTTATATCTTTGCGTACTTTTTTGCGTAGTCCTGGTCAATCTTAAGGTCTTCGATGGACGTGGTCTTTTCGCCTCTCGCCGACTTGACCGCGTCAATGGCACGCCCCACAATCGCTTTTCTCGATGCATAGCTGATGGCCGTCTCTTCGGTGATGAGGCCCTTTTGATAGAGCTCGGTGATGCTCTGGTCAAAGGTCATCATGCCGAAGGGTTGGCCGGCTTCGATGATGTCGTAGAAGGTCTTCCCTTCTGCTTCGCCGTTCAGGATCGTGTCTTTCACCCGCAGATTGGTGTTCATGATTTCAAAGGCGGCCACACGGCCACCCCCGATCTTGGGCAGCAGGCGCTGGCAGGCGATCCACCGCACCGAATCCGCCAGGCGGATGCGGATCTGCTTTTCGTCCTCCTGCTCGAACATGCCGACGATTCTGTTGACGGTCTGGCCGGCGTCCACGGTGTGAAGCGTGGTCAGCAGGAGGTGGCCGGTCTCAGCGGCAGAGAGCCCGATTTCCACGGTTTCCCTGTCGCGCATTTCACCGACCAGGATCACTTTGGGGGCCTGCCGGAGCGCGGCCCTCAAGCCGTTGGCGAAATTGTCGAAATCGATTCCCAGCTCCCGCTGGTTGAATGTGGCTCTCTTCTGTGCGTGGACATACTCCACGGGGTCCTCCAGAGTCACCACGTGAACCGATTTTCTCTCGTTGATCTCGTTGAGGACCGCTGCAAGAGAGGTGGACTTGCCGCTTCCCGTGGCGCCCGTCACCAGGATCATCCCGTTGCGGTCTTCCGCCATCCTGCGGAAAGCCGGGGGGAGCATCATTTCGTCCACGGTGGGGACCCGGGCGGCCAGCTGCCTCATGACCGTGGAGATGTAGCCCTTTTGGGAGAAGATGTTCACCCTGAAACGGGCCTTGCCCGCCAGCTGATAGGACGTGTCGCAGGAGCCTTCTGAAAGAAGAAACCGGGTGAGCCTGCGGTCTCCGTTGATCAGGTTGAGGGCAAGAACTTCAGCCTGAAAGGGGGTAATCTTCGGAATGGGAGGGTTAAGCGGCACAGGCACCAACTGCCCTGAAGACTCCACCTGGCAGGGTTTGTCCACCGTGAAATTGAGGTCCGAGACATTGTCATGGGACTCGAGCATGGCGGTCAACACATGGTCAATCTCTTGTCGTCTCATCTGTTGTGCTCCCTCAGTGTCCGTGATCGGGGTATGGTTCCGGTTCTACACCTCCGTGAAATCGGAAGGAGGCTGCTTGAGGAAGGGGAGAAACTTGCCCTTGTCGTTGCACTTGGTATAGGCGTCGTCAGGACTGATGATCTTTTTCATCAGGAGTTCCAGGATCGCGTCGTCGAGCGACTGCATGCCGTATTTTTTTCCTGTCTGGATCATGGAAGGGATTTGATAGGTCTTTCCTTCACGGATCAGGTTTCGAACGGCCGGGTTGGCGATCATGATTTCGAGGGCCGCCACCCGGCCCCGCTTGTCCCTTCTCTTGAAAAGGGTCTGGGAAATCACGGCCCTGATCCCGTCGGCCAGGGTATTCCGGATCTGCTCCTGCTGGCTCACCGGGAAGACTTCAATGATGCGGTCCACGGTCTTTGCGGCGCTGTTCGTGTGCAGGGTCGCAAAAACAAGGTGTCCTGTTTCCGAAGCCTCAATCGCGAGCGCGATCGTTTCCAGGTCGCGCATTTCACCGACCATGATGACGTCGGGGTCTTCACGGAGAGCACCCCGGAGTGCCGCGGCAAAGGACTTGGTGTGAAGACCCACTTCCCGGTGGTTGATAATCGCCTTTTCACTCTTGTGAACGAATTCCAGGGGGTCTTCAACGGTGATGATGTGATCCTTTCGGCTCATGTTCGCTTCGTTAACAACGGCCGCAAGGGTCGTGGATTTGCCGCTGCCTGTGGGCCCGGTGACCAGCACCAGACCGCGGGGCAAACTGGCCAGCCTCTGGACGACTTTGGGCAACCCCAGCTCATCGCAGCTCAGAATTTTGGAAGGGATTTCCCTGAAGACGGCGCCAATTCCGTACTTTTGCTGGAAGAAATTGGCTCGATACCGGGCAAGTCCCGGAATTTCATAGGCAAAATCCACATCGCCCGTTTCTTCGAACTCCTTGACCTTGTGCTCGGGAGCGATTTCATAGAGCATGGCCTTGAGGCCGTCATTTTCAAGAGGTTGATACTTGACCCGCTCGAGCTCACCGCCGATCCGCAGAACAGGCTGCTGCCCTGATACCATGTGAAGATCCGATGCTCCCTGATCGTGCATGAGCTTGAAGAATGCATCAATTTGCGCCATACATACCCTCCGGAAGAAGTCAGCTTATGATTATACATGGATCGGATTGATTTATTCAAGCCCGAAATCCGGAAAGCGCATGGACCGAGGGCACGGTTTCGCCCCTAAGGGATCGGTATCCCTGTCTTTTCTAATTTCATGCACCATCATTAGAGCATCCTGGCCAAAGGGGTAAAAGCCCTTCTTCATCTCCACAGGCCTGAACCCGCTTCTGAGAAAAAGCTTCTGAGCCGCAAGGTTTTCCTTGGCTGTGTGGAGAAAGATCCGCTTCTCCCCCATCTCCTCCAGGCGCCTCTCTGCATGCTGGAGAAGTCCCTCTCCAATTCCTTTGTTCTGAAACGCGGGGAGGACCGCTATGGCCAGAACCTCAGCACGGGTTTCCCCTTCCGTGTCTCCAGGCAAAGCGCCGATCATCACAAACCCCACGGGTCTTGCCTGAGCCGTTGAGACAAAGGTCATAGTCACTCCGGAATCAAACCACCGGCTCACCGTGGTTCTGTAGGGCCCATAGACGCTGAAGGCTTTTCCGCTCAGTGCGGCGATAAAGGCCCTGTCAGAGGGTTGTGCCTGGCGGATCAATGGGTTGCCTTTCACAGGAGTAGAGGGGATTGAAGCTAAACGGTTACTGCTTGAAGAGTGAAAAGGTTGCGGAATGATCTCACAGGTTCTTCCAGTATCGACCGTGAGCGCTCCTGACCCGCGCCACCACGTTGTCCACCATCTCCTGATTGGCCGAGCCGGCCAGTTCTGCCGGATTGGTTTTGTTCAGGCCGGCCATTTCCTTGAGCACCTCTTTGACCGAATCCCGTTCCCCGTTGAGATCGTATCCGCCTTCGAGGGTGAGGACGACTTTCCCTGCGCAGCATTGGTCGGCCAGGTCCATGATGGCCCGAGTCATTGCGGCAAAGCCTCCCGGCGTGACGTTCATCCCTCCCAGAGGATCGCCAATGTAAATATCAAAGCCGGCGGAGACAAGGATCAGTTCGGGTTTGAACTGGAGAGAGATCGGTTTCAGCACCCTCTCGAAGAGGCTGAGGTACTCTGCGTCTCCGTATCCGATCGTGAGGGGGATATTGACGGTGAACCCCTGGCCTTTGCCTGTCCCGACTTCGCTGTAAGAGCCGGTCCCAGGATAGTAGGGGTACTGATGGGTGGAGAAATAGAGGATCGTGGGATCTTCCTCAAAGGAGTGCTGGGTGCCGTTTCCGTGATGAAGGTCCCAGTCCACAATGAGAATTCGTCCGACCCCGAGGGATTCCTGGGCAACCCTGGCGCCGATAGCCACGTTGTTGAACAGGCAGAAGCCTTTGGCCTGAGCCCGTTCCGCGTGATGGCCGGGAGGCCGCACAAGGGCAAAGGCGTTCTTGAGCTTTCCCGCGCTAACCCTGGCAATCGCCTCGCACAGGCCGCCGGCAGCCAAAAGCGCGGCGTCGTAAGAGGCGGCACAGGTCTGGGTGTCCGGGTCAAGGTAGGTGTACTCGATCCCCGAAGTGGCCGCCAACGTGTCAATGTAATATCCGGCATGAACGAGAAGCAACTCATTTTTCCCCGCGCGTCTGGGCGGAATCTCCTGAAAGCGACCGGCCATGTCCGGCTCTTCCAGCATCTCATAAATGACCTTGAGCCTCTGCGGACACTCCGGATGATAATCTCCCATCCAATGATCCATGTACCGCGCGTCCCTGACGATACCAGAGGAAGTCCCTGCTTTCCCTTCTGAACCGCTTCTTGCCATTGGCCTGCGCTCCATGTCGTATTTCTAAAGACTTGAATAGCACAGTTTTCGTTTTCTTGAAAGCAATTCTCTATTGACAATGGGAAAGCAAATACAAGAGACTCGGCGACGAAGAACGAGGCCGGCGTTCAGGGTGAGAGGGGCATGTTTTTCTTCATCGCAGGCATCCAGCCCAAGACAGTCGAGCTTGAGCCTTCCTCTAGGGCGTGCCCCAGGTGCGGCCTCAATCAGGTGCGGCTGAAAAGAGTGGATCACTATGTGTCCCTCTTCTTCATCCCCCTGATCCCGGTGAAGAGAGGGACCCCCTTCCTGGAATGCAGGAGCTGTGGCGGCCTTTTCTCTGAAACGGGTCAGCCCTGGGCGGAAGGGTCCCAAGAGAACCGGCAGACCTGTCCGGCCTGCGGGCAGCCGATGGATGCCTCTTTTCGCTACTGCCCGTCCTGCGGCAGGCCGGTTCATTGACCGGCCCGCAAAGCCATGAACAAGGAGGATGCTTCTCTTGGACGAACGCTCGCTTCTCGGTCAACTGGAAGATCTTGCGCGGGGTCTTGGCATTGAGGTGCGCTACGAAATACTCAAGCGAGAGGGGGCCTTCACGCAAGGGGGGCTGTGCAGGCTGAAGGGACAATACCTTCTGCTCGCCAATTCGAAGGCCTCCAATAGAGAGAAAATAGAAGCCATCGCCTTGGCGGTAAACCGCTTTGACCTCAGCCGGGTGTTCATGAAGCCGGGCCTGAGGGACTTTCTCGCCCGCGTTCCCAAAGAGGAAGGTGCGCCGCTGGAACCGGTCACACAACCTCTCCCTCCGGAGCCGACCGACCCATCCGCTTAACGCTCTAAAAACCGGTGTGCTGGCTGGCCGGGGTCTGGCTTTCCTCGATGGCCGGAAGCTTCTTGATGCCGTCGGAGACATCTTCAAAAAGCTTGACCGGGGAGAGAAAGAGCCGCTTGAGAATACCGGTCACCCCGTCGCCCAAGGCTTTGAAGGGCACCGCTTCCACTTGCGGGTTGAGGAGAGGTCCCTTAACTTCGAAGTAATAGGTGATCAGGGATTTGTTCTCCCCGGTGAGAATGTGGCCCAGGACAGGGATGTTGCTCACGACGATGTCGATCGTGCCGAGAGGCTGAACCCCAAGGTCAAAATCGGCGAGGCCTTGCCCGAGGTCCGCGCTTCCCGCAGCCACGGCATTGAGGACCGGGCTCTTCATCTGGGCGTTTTCAGTGCGAAGAACTCCCTGCGAAATGTCGCCGTGCCCGCCCAGGCTTTCGAAATAAAGCCCCTCTTTGGAGAGGTCCGGCGGCCGTTTCGTGAAGATGTTCTGGAGGCTCAGGAATTCAAGGATCTTGAGAAAGAGATTGGACTTCCTGACCACCCCTTTACTGATCAGGACATTCGTGGCTCCATCCAGGTGAGAAACAAGCTCCGCCAGCCCATTTCCCTCGGTGTAGAGCCGGGCCTCCATGGTCAGACTCCCCTCGTAGACAGGCTCAATCCCAATGCGTTTGAGCAGGGCGTCCACGGGTTGGTCTTTGAATTCCACGTGAGCGGCGAAAGCCAGGGCGTCCTCTTTCATATAGCCGGTCACTTCAAGGATGCCCCGATCCATCTGGAGCTGGGATGTGATGATGTGAACATCCCCTTTCCTGTACAGAAGGTCCGCCCTGATCTTTTCAAAATCGAATTTCTTCCACTGCACCGGCTGGGCATGCACGCTGACCCGGATGTCCGTATTTTTCACAAAAGGAGAACGCTCCTTTTTTTCGAGAGAATCCTTCCCCGGATTCATGAAGTCCGAGAGGAAGAGAGGGCTCGCGGTCACGGCCAAGCCACCTTGGAGGCCCTTCCATCCCTTGAGTTCTCCTTTGGCCTGGAGAGAGCTTTCCCCCGTCACCACGGTGAAGTCGGGAATCACGACCTTGTCGCCGGAAAACAAGGCCCTGAAATCGCACTTGCGAACCGGAGCGGGAAGGGAAGCCAAAGGAAAGGAAAGGTCCTCGCCCTTTATCTCTCCAAACACGGCTGCTGCGGAAAAATCCTTGCCCGGGACTTTGGCCTGGAGCTTGCCCTTCAGAGATCCGCGAGGGACAGAGCCTCGCGGCTTCAGCTGAAGGCCGAGGTCCTCCAGGGACAAGGCCGGAGTCGAACACTGAAGAGTGAGGTCGCCCTCCTGGGACAGAGGAAAGTCTCCCGAAAGATCCAAGCGGGATTTCCCCGGTTCCCACAGCAGGTGTTTGACGTGAATCAGCTTCTCCGGAAGGAGGTCGACTTCAAAGGTCATCCGATCGTCTCTGCCTGGAGGAGCCAGGAGAAAGAGCTCGTGATCTGCAGAGAGATCACCGGTGCTTGCCGTCCCCTTGAAGGACCACTGATCCCCATCCTTTGTGATCGAACTCCTGCAAAGCGCGGTCCCTTTGAGCTCTGCGCTCCGGCCGGGAGAGAGCACAGGCCAAATCTGGCCCAGGTCGAGACGGGCCGTGAGTTCCATCTTTCGCGGCTCAGGGCTCAAGCCCTGCAAAGCAAAGCCCCCCTCTGCCTCAAAGGAAGAGTCGCCCCAGGAGCCGGAGGCCTGGAAACGACCCCTCGGCTCGGGCCATGGGCTCTCCTCGTGAGCCGTCGCGCCGGAGGGGGTTCTGCTTTCGTTTCCCACCTTGAGACGGCCTTCTTTCAGAACCACCGGGAAAGGCCACTGTTTGTGTTTGAAGGTGCTTTCTCGTAAGAGGAAATCCGCTTCGATGACTTCCGGGCAATCCAAGGAGGCGTCGTAAATAAACCGGGCCTGGCCTTCCAGGACGCCGGACACCGACTCAGTTTTTTCCGCCGCCTCTCGGAACCCCTGGGGAAGGAAAGGCGCCTTGCACTGGTGCAGCACATCCTCCAGGTCAAAGGAGCCGGCCACCCAGGGTTCAAAAGCAGGGTGGGGGAGGTAAATGTCTCGGACCTCCATGCGGCCTTCCCGGATCTCCGATTTGCCGGACACCCCTTTCAACCGGGACACGAGCAGCACTCCATCCTTCAGGGCGACCTTGGCCGACACGTTCTTCAACGGCTCTCTGAGCCGATCCCCATGGACCGTGAAGTTCCTGCAATCAAACCCCATGGAGAGGGCGCCCTGGTTTTCGGGCCACTCCAGTTTCTTGAGTTGCAGGAGTCGTCCGTCGATCAGGAAGGACTCGAGCTGCACATCTCCGGAGAGCAGGGTCGGAAACAGGTCCTTTTCCACCCACGAGGCCACGAGCGGAGAAGGAAACAGGGTCTCCACGGCGGCATAGGTCATCAGGAGACTCTGGCCTTCGAGACGAAGATAGGGGTTTTCCTTGTCCTGATA
>JALOPA010000517.1 GCA_025454125.1 Thermodesulfobacteriota bacterium | reverse complement strand
CTCGGTTTTGTCGAGGTCATCGGATTGGTACCCGCTCTTGAAGCGGCTGACGTCATGAGCAAAGCCACCGGCGCAAGAATGGTCGGGAAACAAGGAATTGGAGGAGGCATGGTCACCGTCATCGTGCACGGGGAGGTCGCAGCCGTCAAGGCCGCCGTCGATGCAGGCGCCGCAGCGGCAAAACGCTCGGGACAACTTGTGGCAGCCCATGTGATTGCAAGGCCTAATCCTTCCATCGCCAAGCTCATCAAACCACCGCTCGATTGAAGGAGGATCTCCCCTATGAAAAGCCTTGGAATGATCGAAGTGAAGGGTCTGGTCACCGCCTTGGAGGCGGCCGACACCGCGCTGAAGGCTGCAAACGTGTCCCTTTTAGGTTCCAATAATGTCGGGCTAGGACTTATTTCCGTGATCTTCGAGGGGGATGTGGGAGCCGTAAAAGCTGCGGTTGAAGCGGGTGCGGCGGCAGCCAGAGCCGTCGGAGAAGTGGTTTCCGTCCACGTTATCCCAAGACCGGATCCTGAAGTCTACAGCATGGCCCAAGAACCTACTCTGTAAAGAGGATTCCCCTATGCCGGAGTACCTCACCGCTCGTGAAATCCAGGAGTATTACGCCAGCGGCCGGAAATCTCTGGTCGTCGACCGGATGCCGTTTCTCACCGATGAAGCCCGAGAGATGATTCAAAAACTGGGCTTCCAGATCATCCTCCGGCAGCAGAGCAGAGTTCTTGACCCTAAGCAACCCGGTGACCAGCGACCTTCCACCTGCTCTCGCCCGTCCTTCAAGGAGCGGCTCTATGCAGGCAGACCGCTGGTAGGGACCTTCATTCAAACTCCTCATCCGGTGGCGACCGAGTTTGCCGGAAAACTCGGTTTTGATTTTTTGCTTATCGATATGGAACACTCCGCAATGCACATTGAGACGGTCCAGAGCATGCTCCAAAGTCTCGCGGCCACACCGACGTACGGCATTGTTCGAACCCCAGGCATCCGGTCCGAGGCCATGGCTTCGTGCTTGGACGCTGGAGCGGACGCGATTGTCGTCCCGCAGGTGCGAACACTCAGCGACGTCCTCCAGATTCAGAATGCGGCCCTGTATCCTCCCGAGGGAATGAGGGGCATTGGGCCGGGGAGGGCTGCGGACTTCGGCCTGAGGATACAGGAGAAGAAGGATCGCCCCAACAAGGACACGGTTGTTGTGCTCCAGATTGAAACGAAGGAGGCCCTAGATCATCTTGATGAACTGCTCGCCGTGCCCTTTTACGATATGGTGTTCGTAGGGCCCGGTGACCTGTCCATGAACCTCGGGATATTCGGTGAGTTCTCTCACCCTCTTCTCACAGGCGAAACAGAGCGCGTTTTCAGGCGCGCAAAGGAGTGCAAAAAGAAAACCGGGATATTCGCACCAAGCGTGGAACTCGTATTGAAATGGCTGGAGCTTGGAGTTGATCTGGTCACCCTGAGTTCTGATTTGGGGCTCCTCGCCCAGTCTGCCAAGAAAAATCTCTCCCTATTGGAAAGTCTGCGAAACAAACTCGCTTCATGATCCTTCAGCCTTTCCGTCCATTCCAATGAGCGCTAATCCGATTCCAGAGCTTTGCAAACAAGTTCCGAAATATCCATGACCTTCAAGTCGAGTTTTTGCCTTCTGGCGCTGCTGGCGATCGTGCGCACACATTGCTGGCATGCCGTGACCACCACATCGGCCTCGCTCTGCAGGATCTCTTCGATCTTTGCCCTTGCCAGCTTTCCGGCAAGCTCAGGGGACGCCGTCTCCAGGTTTCCGCCGCCACCGCAGCACAGGCTTCCCGCTCTGTTGTGCTCCAGCTCCACCAGCGTTACCCCGGGGATGGATTGAAGGACCTCCCTCGGCGTGTCAAAGACTCCGACGTGCCTCCCCAGGTCGCAGGAGTCATGGTAAGCAACACGCAACGGGGCCAGGGGCCTCAGTTGGAGCCTTCCACTCTGTATCAGCTCATGGATGCAGTCTGCGGTGTGCTGCAACACGATCTGCGTATGGTAGGACTCCTTCCAGGTGCGATAACAAGAAGGACACGAAAAGAGAACCTTCTCTGCCGCGAGTCTGCGGACAGCTTCCACGTTGTGCCGGACCATCTCTTGCATTTTTGCAGGAGCGCCTGCCGCCAAGAGCGGAAAGCCGCAACACCACTCCTTGCCCCCAAGAAAAGCAAAATCCACCCCTGCCTGATCGAGGATACGGGCCATGTTTCGAGGGATCTTCTGAACCATGGGGAAGAAGGAGGCGACGCACCCCACAAAATAGGCGACCTTGGCCCGTTCTTTCTCATACCGGTGGCCCGGCAGATCCTTGAGCTCTTCCCGCCACTCTCCCCTTTCTTCGTTGTCTTCTTCGGAGATGTTGTGGGATTGAAGGATGGAGGAGACGAGCCGTGAGCCTTTGTCATCGAAACCTCTGACCCCTACAATCTCCTCCCGGATCCTGAGAACGATCTCATGGGCCTTCATGCCGCTCGGGCATACGGTGGCACAGGCGCCGCACAGAAGGCACTGTCCGAAGATCCCCCGGTACCCTTCCGATAGAGACATCCTGCCTTCTTTGTAGAATTTGGCGAGCTGGATTTTTCCCCTGGGGGAGGCTTTTTCCAGAAGGCTCTCCTTGTACACCGGGCACTGAGCCAGGCAGATGCCGCACTTGGCGCAACGGTCGAACCCTTCGAAATCGTTGTCTTCCATGTTGTCTCTCACAGGAAACTTCCCGGATTGAGAATGTTCTTGGGATCAAAAACCTTTTTGATGCCCCGCATGAGATCCAGGGATCTCCGGCTGAACTCCAGGGGCATGTATTTGTCTTTTCCGATTCCTATTCCATGCTCGCCTGAAAGGGTCCCTCCCAGGGCGATGACCTCCCGGTACATTTCATCAATGAATTTCTCAACCCGTGCCATCTCCTCTTTGTTGCCCACGTCGGTCATGATGTCGGGATGGAGGTTCCCATCCCCTGCATGCGCATTGACTCCGACCTTGAGGTTGTACTTCCGGCTCAGCTCTCCAATCGTGCGGATGATCCTGGGCAGTTCACTGACGGGCACCACGGCATCTTCCACCACAACGCTCGGGCTCACCTTATAGAGTGCTCCGCCCACCGACCGCCTGGCCTGCCACAACTTGTCCGCCTCTTCCTGAGTTTTGGCCACCTCCACCTGCACGGCGCCCCGGTCCCTGCAAAATTGGGCGACCTTCCGGCTCTCTTTTTCTACGGCATCCTCGTCCCCATCCACCTCGATGAGCAGAACCCCTTCGGCGTTCAAGGGAAAACTCGCACCGCCCACGTTGCGAATCAAGTCGATGATCACCTTGTCCAAGAGTTCGAGGGTGGTTGGGACGATGCCGGCCCCCACGATCGCGGAGACCGTTTCCGCAACCTCTTCCACGCTTGAGAAG